>CBDUIU010000105.1:0-9289 GCA_965367335.1 uncultured Saprospiraceae bacterium | reverse complement strand
CGTCCTTCTCAAACCCAATACTCCACATGCCTCGAAAATCTCCTTCAATATAGCCAATGGCTTGATCTTCAGGGTAAAGTTTTTTGATGAGGTCGTAATCTTCCGCCTTTAGAGTTTCGCCGACTTTGCCGTGGCATTGCAGGCAAAAAGAGATGGTCTGAATGGGCGCGTAAAAAGCTATGGTTTGATCATCATTCGAGCGAACTATTGGTTGCAAAGGCTCCCCGGCTTGTACCTTTTTTTGGAGGACGTTCGGCGGATGGTGGCCTTGTGCACCTTAGACAGGCTGTCGACTAAGGGCATGGCAGCTATATTACAATACTGAACAGCATTGGCGACTCCTCCTTCTTCGATGGCTGATTTCAATTTGCCGGATAGTGCTGAAAAAGTAGCTCCGGCGATAGCTTTGCCTTTGGAGATATATATTTCCTGATCTTTTTCAGGACTTGTTTTATCGGTAGCGGTATTGTTTTCGCAAGCCAGAATTCCAATGAACAGGCTAGCAAAAAGAATCAAAAGGATGTTGAGTTTCATACAGCGAAGGTTTAGGTGCAAAGGTAAAAATTATATGAAATTCCTCAGTGATTAATATCACATGAACCTTTTATACCCTTGGTTATGAAGACAGACCAACTTACTTATTCTTCTCCTTTCTGAATGTAATAGGCTCCTTTTATCACAACCTCAGTTTGCCGTGGAAAATCCCACTGGAGTAGTTCTACCCAATCTCCATTTTGCTTGCCGGTTTGAACTTCCGTTTTTGCAAATCCATCTGGTCGTTTAATGAAAATAAATTGATCTCCTCCTTCCCGTACTAAAGCGGTAATTGGGACTGCAGGTACTTCTTTTTCTTCCACATAAATTTTTGCGGGTAGATAAGTTCCTACGGCCAGGTCGGGTGCATGATCGGCTAAGTGGGCATGGATATGAGCTGTTTTTTTCTCTCGATCAATCGTTTTTCCCACCAGGTGTACCGTGGCTGCAATGCTGTTGTTGTTGCCGGGCAGCCGGGCTTCGATTCGCTGACCCTTTTTGATGTTGGGTAAGTCTTTGGCAAACACCTGTAGCTCGAGGTGCAGATGTTGATTGTCGATAAGTTCAAATAGGGGTGCTGTGGGTTGAACCAACTGGCCCCGGTTAATATTCACAGCAGTGACATAGCCCGTAGCTGGTGCATATAGACGAATTTGCGATTGGATCTGCTGGCTTTCTTTAAGCTGTTTAGAAGAGATACCAATGAGATCCAACTCAGCGGCCAGGCCATTGACGGTCGCTTGTTGTCGGTTATATTGCGCTTGTGCCTGTTCGAAAGCCCTTTGCGAACCAGCGTCTTCTTTAGCCAGCGTTTCTTTGCGTTGGAACTCACTTTTCATGAAATCCAATTCACTGTAGGCTTCGAGGAAAGTGCGTTGCAACCGGACAAGATCTGGATGAGTAAGACTAGTCAGCAAGGTTCCTTTTTTGACGTAGTCCCCTACGAGATGATTGACTGATTGAATAAAACCATTCACCGGAGCATACACCGAGAATTGATAGTTCGGAGGGACTTCAATTTGTCCGGAGCATTCGATCACCGTACTCATCGACCGAAGGCTGACGGCCCCCGATTCAATCCCGGCTATTTGCTGTTGAGCATCATTTAAGGAGATGGATTCGCTCACAGGAGTTGCCGTTGGAGCATCTCCTGCTGGTGTGGCAGCAGTCGGTGTGTCTTGCTGACAACTAAATAAAACAAAGATCAGTAAGGTCGTAACAATTAGATAATTAAGTATATTCTTCATGATTGATATTATTTAGTTGATCCATTTAAAAATTCCCAATTTAACACGGCCTGGTTGTATTGGTACATGAGATCCAGGTAGGCTAATTCATTCGCTAAGGCGACTTGCAGGCTTTGGAGAAAACGGAAGTAATCGATCTCTCCGTTTTGCCATTGTTGTCGACCCAGGTTAATGATCAGGGTCTGTTGGTCTTGTAAGGTCGTTCCGTAGGTGGTAAGCTGGTTTTGCAAAGTCCTGACTTGCTGCCAGACGATATGTTGCTCCTGTTGTAATTGTTTCCGTTGCCAGTCCAGTTCATTCCGGGCGACAATTTCCTGTAATAGGGCTGCTTCTTTTTTGGCAGTATATTGTTTTTTCCAAAACGGAATGGCAATACCTGCGGAAATACCCTGCAGGGCGTAATCCGGGCGAATGCTTTGGTTAAAGTAGCCAAAGGTGAACTGTGGCCGCGTTTCGGTAGCAATCAGTTGGGTCTCTTGTTGCTGGACAGTTACCTGTTGTTGGTAAGGTTGTAACAAGGTAGTTTCATCTGGAATACTATCGGGCAAAGAAAGGGTAACAAAGGATTGATCCGGAGCCTGGTAGGATTGCTCGAGGTAGGCATTTTGCAACAACTGTATCCAGGCCGTCTTTTCTTTCAAGCCAGCCTGTTCCAATACTTGTTGTCCTTTTGTTAATTGATTTTCAGCTAAGGTAACTTCCAGCTTTCCTATTTCACCCGACTGATATTGAATTCGGGTTTTTTCCAAAAAGGATTGTATGTAATCCAATTGTTGCTGGTGAAGTTGAAACTGCTCTTTGCGGTAGAGCCATTCATTCCAACGCTGTTTGATTTGTATCGTCAGCTGGTGTTGTAACAATGCTTTTTCTTTTTCAGACAAAACCACTCTGGACCGTGCCAAGGCTTTTCGCTGCCGGTTAGCTGCCAAATTGCCAAGGCCTTGGGTAATAGAAAAATTATAATCCACCAGGCTGGTGTTCATTTGTCCTACCTCCAGATTTAGCTCTGTTGCCGGGATTTGTCTTGCCTGGTCAATCACTAATTCAGCCTGTTGGATATGAAGCTGCGCATTGTTTAATAAAGGATGCGCCTGCAAAGCATTATCGATTGCCAGTTCCTGACTTAATACGGGTTGCTGAGCGGAGAGGCTGAGGCTGGTACCCAGAACTAAAAACAATGTCAAGCCAAGTACTTTATTTCCTGTGGGATATTTATTGCGGTTGACCAATAGATACAACACCGGTAATACGATCAAGGTGAGCAAGGTCGCTGTAATCAATCCGCCGATGACAACCGTAGCCAAGGGTTTTTGTACCTCTGCTCCATTGCTGGTCGATAAGGCCATAGGTAAAAACCCGAGCGCCGCTACCGTTGCCGTCATGATGACCGGTCGCAACCGGGTACAGCTTCCCTCGATGATAACCGTCCGCAAATCCGTCATCCCTTCTTCTTTCCTTAGTCGATTAAAATAACTGATCAGCACGATACCATTGAGTACTGCTACTCCAAATAAGGCAATGAATCCTACGCCAGCGGAAATGCTAAAAGGCATGCCACGCAGCCACAAGGCAATCACACCTCCGATGGCGGAGAGCGGAACGGCGGTAAAAATGATCAGGGCATACTTAACCTGACCAAAAGCAAAATACAAAAGTGCAAAGATCAATAACAAAGCAGCTGGAACCGCAATCATTAAACGTTGTTGGGCTTTTTGCAGATTTTCAAATTCACCACCATAGCTGATGCTGTAGCCCGGAGGTAAAACGAGCTGCTGCGTAAGTTGCTGCTCTATGTCACTTACCAGGCTGGCAACATCCCGATTCCGTACATTAATACCAACTCCGATAAAGCGCCTTGTACTTTCCCGACTGATCTGCATCGGCCCTTCGGAGTAAGTTACCGTGGCCACTTCACTCAACGGAATACTACGACCATCAGGTAAGGGAGTATAGAGGCGGTCCAGGTCCACCTCATTACGGAAGGGTTGGTCAAAGCGAACGACCAAATCAAATTTGCGTTCATTTTCAAATATGACACCACTTACTTCTCCGGCATAGGCGGTCCGTACCAAGGTATTTAAAGATTCAATGTCCAAACCATAGCGAGCGATCAATGGCCGGTCAAAGTGGATCATGAGCTGAGGGAGCCCTTCTGTACGTTCTGCTTTAACATCTGCCGCACCTGGGATCTTTGCGATGATCTGAGCTGTTTGATCACCTAGCTGTTTAAGTATTTCTGTGTTTTCACCAGAGATCTTAACAGCAATATCTGTTTTTGCACCGGTCATCAATTCATTGAAACGGAGCTGTATGGGTTGGGTGAATTCGAAAGTAGCGCCGGCAATAATTGATAGTTTCTGCTTCATCTTTTCCACCAGGTCTTCCCGGGTATCCGCACTGGTCCATTCGTCTTTTTCTTTTAAAATGATCATAATATCGCCATCCTCTATGGCCATAGGATCGGTAGGAACTTCGGCGGTTCCTATCTTAGAAACGACATGCTTAACCTCCGGGAAATTTTCTAACAATATTTTTTCGGCTTTGCTCGAAGTTCGAATACTTTCACTTAAGGAACTACCCGGTTTGATAGCCATTTGCATCGCCAGGTCGCCTTCCTCCAGGGTTGGAATAAAAACAGCACCCAGGCTTTGGAAGAGCAGGATTGTAGCAATCAGCATTGCCAAAGATCCACCGATCACCACTACCGGTAAGCGAAGCGCCAATTCAATCGTTGGGCGATATAATTTTCTCATTCCAGCCATCAGCCGATCAGCAAAAGATTTGTGGGCTTTGATCTGCTTGGGCATAACCCAGGCTGTGATCATCGGAACATATGTTAAAGAGAGCAGTAAGGCCCCAAGTACGGCAAAACTAAAGGTCATGGCCATTGGTCGGAACATTTTTCCTTCAATCCCTGTCAGTGTCATAATGGGTACAAAGACGATCAGGATGATAAAGATTCCGAAGATGGTAGAACGAAATAACTTAGCTGTGGTATCTGACACGATGTTATTCATTTCCGCTTGAGTTAACTGCTTGCCAACGTGGTAGGTGAACAGGCCATGTAACACACCTTCTACAATAATCACGGCCCCGTCCACGACGATACCAAAATCAATTGCTCCCATAGACATGAGGTTCGCACTTATGCCAAAATAATTCATGAGAATGATGGCGAATAACATGGCTAATGGGATTATAGAGGCGACGATGAGGCCTGCCCGTAAATCACCCAACAGTACGACCAGCACAAGAATTACGATTACACCACCCTCCAGTAGGTTTTTTTTAACCGTGTTGATGGTCTTGGCGACTAATTCGGATCGATCTAAGTAGGGATAGATGTCCAAACCTTCCGGCAATGATTTTCTGATCTCTTCAATTCTTGTATGTACATTGTTGATTGCTTCCGATGAGTTACCGCCTTTTAGCATGAGCGCGATACCGCCGACCGCTTCTCCCAGCCCGTCCATTGTCATGGCACCAAAACGTTTGGGGCTGCCCCATTGTATCGTAGCTACGTCTTTGATGAGTACTGGGATCCCGGCGTGATTCGCCACGACGATCAGTCCAATGTCTTCAGTGGTTTTCAGGATACCTTCGGTGCGGATATAATATGCATTGGTGGTTTTTTCAATATAACTACCACCGCTATTTTGATTGTTTTTTTCCAGGGCCTGGAATACTTCCGCAACGGAAACATTCATGGCCTGCAATTGAAGCGGGTTTAGCGCAACCTCATATTGTTTGAGGTAACCACCAAAACTACTTACCTCAATGATTCCCGGTGTACCAGCCAACTGGCGTTTGACGATCCAATCCTGAACCGTTCTAAGTTTCATGGGATCATATTGATCTTCGTATCCGGGTTTTACTTGCAAAACGTACTGATAGATTTCTCCCAGGCCAGTGGTGATGGGCATGAGTTCTGGTTGCCCCATTCCCTCAGGGATTTCGCTTTCGGCTTGGGTGATCTGTTCTTTCACAAACTGCCGGGCATGCAGCACCGGTACCCAGTCTTCAAAAACGATAGTTACGACGGAAAGGCCAAATCTGGAGATGGAACGAATCTCGGTAGTGTTAGGAATGTTAGCCATGGCGATCTCCACCGGATAAGTGATGAATTGCTCCACTTCCTGAGCAGCCAGGGAAGGAGAGACAGTGACCACCTGGACCTGGTTGTTGGTGATATCTGGAACGGCATCTATCGGCAGTCTTTGGAGAGAATAGATACCGGCAATAATTAAACCCAGCACCAATAAGCTGATAATAAGTTTATTGTGAACGGAAAAATGAATGATTTTTTCTACCATGATCATTTGATCTGAAGTCAGGAAATATGCTGATCAAAACCCTGCTTACCTGAGGTAAACGAGTTTCAACTAAGCTTTACGTTAAGTTGATTTCAGATCAAAAGATGGGTGGGCGGAACAAGTTTTTGGTAAGGTCCAATGAGATTAATTCCAATTGAAAGAAAAGTATAATAGAGACAAGGGTTTCTGGAATTAGTAGGGAAGGAGATACCTTTTTGAGACAGAAATGTATGGCAGAATGTACGCTTTTTAGGGGTAGGTTGTCGTGACGTTCATCATTGTGACTATCCGTATCGAGGAAGTGTTTATGTAAAAAGTCCAACAAGGAAAAGTCCTGACCCTTTAAAGAAGCCTCTTGTTGGTGAACAAGCAAGTGTTGATACAAATCAGGTATTGCCGCCAACTGACCGAAATCAGTTTTAGGAAAAAAGCTGCCCATGATAAAGTAGAGGGCTAATATTTTGGCGGTTAGCTGCACGGATGGAAAATAGTTAATGATAAGAGTTGGAAGGCAATTTCTACAGGAATTGCCTTCCAACCAAAAAACGACCGAAAGGTAAACATTTTTTATAAAAAAACAAGATAGTTACTACTGATCTTTAGCTGCCTGTTCGATGATATTTGTCAAGGCATAGGCCGATTGCATCCCGGATTGGCGCCATTTAATTTCCCCTTTTCTAAATAAAATAAAAGTGGGGACACCCTGAATTTTAAGTTGCTGAGCTAATGCCGGATTACTATCCACATCAATTTTTACGATGGTGGCTTTGTCACCGACTTTAGCAGATACTTCTTGCAGTACTGGTGCCATAGCCCGGCAGGGGCCACACCATTCTGCGGAGAAATCAATAAGCACAGGCTTGTCACTATTGATCAGTTCGGAAAAGGACATTTTCTTTTGCATAATTTTATTTTTTACAAAGATGCAGGAATGTCCTTTCATGCTCAGTGATGTTGGTTACAGTGAAGGTAGATTCCGCGGGTCTAAGACGCCGCGGCGTCTTAGACCTTGGTACCTAAAAGAACCCAACCTTTGGTCGGCAGCCAGAGGCTGCCATTGGGGAAAGGGTATTGGATTAACATTCTTAATACACACCAGGTTGCAAACACGGCGCGAGTGGGGCCAGCTTCTGCCACACTTGAATTGATCAATATGCCAGCAGTAAAGGTGTTCCTGGAGACAAAATAATAATGACATAGCAATTAAGCATTATTCAGCAAATCTTCAGATTCACCCACTAGCTTAGTGTGCTGAAAGTGATTAATGATCGTGCATAACAATAGGTTATGTGAAAATCAAATCAGGATGACCCCAAAAAATCTAATCAGTTTTTTCTCATTGTTAATTTACTTATTTTCATGTGTAAATCTCCATGCTCAGCAAACGAATGAGCATGGAGATGAATTTAGGAAATATAAAGTTGAAGCCGGGTTTGGTTTTTTGGGTATCTCCGGGGCTGATTCTGATGTCTATTTATCGATGTTATTAAGTTCAGCCTATCGTTTTCAAAAAAATGAAGTTGGTATTCGATTGATCAGAGCAGCAGAGTTGAATATTTGTTTGTCTGCTAATTGCTCCGATGCAACGGACATCATTACGGATATTAGTTTATTGTATTCCCGTAATTGGACTTGGAAAATTCTCGAAGGAGGTTTTTACTCCGGGGTCTCATTTATTCATATGAAACGATATGATATTTTCAATTCAACAACCAGAACCTACAGTGCTAGAACGACTAACTATGCTGGTGTTCCCCTTGGATTGACCCTATTCATAAAAACATCAGATAAGTTTGGACTGGGAATTGGCTCTGGGTATGAGTTTGGAAAAAGCAAAGTCAGGTATGGGCATTTTTTATTTCGATGGTTATTGAAATAAAATTATAACCTTGTTTAAGAAAATATACAGCCTCCTTTAGCTAAAGAAAAAGCGCCTGTTAGATTTACTCAAGCGAATGCCTATTGAATAATGATTTTTATGAGCATCATTTTAATGCTAGGCTAAGGCATTTTCCTGGCCGCTATCTATGGTGAAAAGGACAGAGGTTTCCGCAATAGCAACTTGTTTTCGAATATGTTCTATATTAACTTCTTCAGAGCGAAGTACCAAGATATTTAAGTCTCCTCTTGGCATTTCATTTACCATTTCCTCAAACCCTTGTTCTACAAATTGCAACTGTGTATCTCTGGGCATTCTGGCTAAGATCATTAGTTTTGTCATGTATTGTTTAGCCCATTGGCGATGGCCTGATGGAAAATTGTTAGGCTCAGTAATACAGATTAGATTTAATTTTGCTTTCCAGTTTCGCTTAAGTAAATACGCAGTAAGTAATGCGATATTAATGTCTTCTACCTTGAATTTCAACTGGCGATCTATTTGACGTAAGTCTAACCAGAGGTTGATTGTTTTTTCCAGCCCGAGACCCACTTTTTTATAAGGAACATACAGATAGGCACCGAAACCATATTCTTTTGCTTTTTCCAATAGTATTGTTATGTAAGTATCTTGTTCTAACTCATCTGTAAGGCTTAGAAATAAGGTGTTAGGAGTAAAAAAGGAGGCTTGTAAACTTTGCATTGAGGTAAGAATATCTCTGTGATATTCACTACTTTCTACCATAGCATAATTGGCGGAAATATCTTGCTCCATAAAATATTCAGACAACTCTTTTAAGCGTTTCTTCATTTTATCAGCATTCCGATTGGGTGAAAAACCAAGAATTTTTACTGACCCTTTTGGACGAGCCAGGCTGTAGATCGTTTTATAAGAACGAACAATATCATTGACATTTTGAGCTGGCACCAACAAATTAGGTTGCCAGGCACGCTCATTAGCTTCGGGTAGTTTATTGACTACTTTAGCGGACCATTCCGCCAATGAATTGAACATTCCGCTCCGGGTATCTCCTTCTTGATTTTCCAGGTTTTTTCTCTTTGTTAAATAGATATACATTGCAACTACCAGGGCGATGGATATCAATCCAACGGTAGAATTAATAATGAACATCACGAAAAAGCAACCTATCGCTCCTAAAAGTGGTACCAACATATGGACTTTTAAAGTTGGCCGAAAACTGATTTGTCCTAATCCTTGTTCCACTAAAACAACGACGTTGATCATCGCATAAGTAATTAAAAAGAACATCGTCAGGAGGGGAGCGATCGCATTCAAATCTCGCATCAACAAGGAAAATA
>CBDUIU010000104.1:0-9361 GCA_965367335.1 uncultured Saprospiraceae bacterium | reverse complement strand
AACACGATGAGCTGGATGAGTTAGAGGAAACGATCCGGAGACGATATCAAATGGAGGAAAATCAAGTCATCCAGATGCCTCGCCGTCGGCCTCTATTTGCACGAATTGCCGCTGCCGCTGCTGTGTTGCTGATTGGTGCCGCCGCGACCTGGTACTACCTTACGCCTCCAATGACCAACGAGCAGTTATTTCTAAGTTATTATAACCCTACTGACGTGCCGGGCTTAAGTCGGGTTCGTAGTGCCTCGGAAGAGACGACAACATTGCAGCAGGCCATAGAATTATATCGACAGGAAAGGTATGCTAAAAGCCAAGCTGTTTTTGAAGCGATTCTGGCAGAGGAGCCCAAACAAATGACTGCCGCATTATATGCCGGACTTGCCGCATTAGCTGCAAAAGATTACGCCCTTGCAATCGATCATCTTGGTGAAACCCGCCAAAACAGTATCGATTATTGGGAAGATGCAACCTGGTATCTGGCGCTGACTCACCTTCAGCAAGGAAACAAAGCCATGGCGAGTGTATTACTGGAGGAACTGATCCAACGAGAACTACCTTATTATCAGGAGCGAGCGCTTAAGTTGCTGGATGACATAAAGAACTAGTGATGCATCGCTGATTAATATGCTTGCATAAGCTATTTACGATTTCCGTTCTACCATCTGGTACCAGCCATACCACAATAATAAGAGTAGCCCTGCGAATAAAATCAATACATAATAGAAAGGCATCATCGTAAAAACTAAAATCCTGAGCCGGTCAAAGACCCACATCAGCATTAGTGCTGCTGCAATAATAAATAGTAAACCAGATAATTTTCCAAAGCCCGGAACTTGCTTTAGTTCCACATTACGACTGATCAGCCAAAAGGTCAGCACCATCGATAAAATAGGTAAGATCTGGGTATAGATATCCGTACTGAGAATACTACGTCGTTCGAACAAAAAAAAGTAAACATTCAACGTGATGGCAAAGATTCCCGGAATCGCAACCAAATAGATCAAGGTGGCATACAAGTATTTCCAAGGACTTAAATGTCCTTCACCTTTTCCCATAAAGCCTGCTAACATTGCCGTAAATGGGAGCAGCAAGAAATAGCCGAGAATCAGTACTGGGTTATTAGCGAGCAGGTCGAAGAAAGCTTGAAGTGTCATAATTGAGTTTTAATACTATCGGCAAGTTAGATAAAATGAACTTTATACGCTAAAACCAATCACATTGTTTTACCAAATAAAAAAGCCCAAGGTTCTTTATATACCTTGGGCTTTTTACAATTCATTCGGAGTTTTATTAAATGTCCAACAATAAATTCACTGGATCCTCCAACAACTCTTTTACGCGTACGAGAAAAGTTACAGATGTGCTGCCGTCAATAACCCGGTGGTCATAGGAAAGGGCGAGGTACATCATAGGCCGAATTTCTACCTGACCATTCACGGCGACCGGTCGTTGTTGGATGGTATGCATTCCGAGAATAGCCGATTGCGGCTCATTAAGGATTGGCGTACTCATCATGGAACCAAAGATCCCACCGTTAGTAATGGTAAAAGTACCACCACTCATTTCCTGTAGGGTCAATTTACCATCGCGCGCCTTTATCGCCAACTCTTTGATTTTGAATTCAATTTCGTGGAAGCCCAGGCTTTCAACATTATGAACCGGAGGAACAACCAGGCCATTAGGTGTAGAAATGGCGATAGAGATGTCCGCATAGTCGTGATAGATAATATTATCTCCATCAATATAGGCGTTAACATCTGGCTTTTCCATTAGAGCTTTGGCACAAGCTTTCGCAAAAAGGGACATGAAGCCGAGCTTGATGCCATATTTTTCGACAAACTTATCCTGATATTTTTTACGCAAGCCAATGATGCCACTCATATCCACTTCATTAAAGGTGGTCAGCATGGCAGTGTTATTCTTAGCAGAAACCAATCTTCGAGCGATGGTTCGGCGCATCCGACTCATTTTTTCACTGTGGCTCTCTCTACTAAAATTAGCAGTGCTAACGGGAGCAGGAGCGGAACTTGTAGCGGGTGCAGCAGGTTTTTGCGCTGGTGCCGGTGCACTTTTTTTGTTTGCAGAGGCAGTTATGACATCACCTTTAGTAATGCGACCGTCTTTGCCGGTACCGTTGACATCAGTAGTACTGAGGTCATTTTCTTTCATGAGCTTTGCAGCAGCAGGGGAAGGATGGCCGGCAGCATAACCAGCTGTCGTAGCAGGTTGAGGAACTGTAGCTTCTTTTGCCTCAGGTTTGGGCGTTTCTTCCGGAGCTGGAGAAGGGCTGGCGCCATTACCCTGATCATCAGCGCTGACGGAAGTATCAATCTTTGCTACTAAAGCTCCGATTTCCAAATCTTCACCTTCAGCGGCAACATAAATCAGTTTACCTGTTGCTTCCGCGGGAAATTCCAGGGTCGCCTTATCTGATTCAAATTCGCAAATAGGCTCATCCAACTTTACGATGTCGCCGTTTTCTTTTAACCATTGGGAGAGGGTGACCTCTGTGATGGATTCACCGATAGTAGGAACCCTCATTTCTATGACACTCATGACTTATAGGTTATGCTTTTTAATAGAGTACATTTTCAAGTTCTGATAAATTAGCTAGAATTAGCTAGCCATTGAACCCAAAAGTAGCTATAAAGTTATCTTTTTTTGAATAAAATTTTGATGGAAAGTACAGAAGGCTCTTTTCCAGCCTTTCTTTGTTAATCACTTAGGATAAAAAACATGGATTTTTGCTTTTTTTCCACTTCCTTCATTTGAAATATAAAGCGTACCATCAACGGCAAAAGCAATCCCTTCTGGCTGAGTATGAATTTTTTTACGTAACCGTTCAATGTGTTTGATTGCTCCTTTTTGGTCCATAACAAGTATTGTTTTACCAGCAGAAGAAAGAATGTAAAGATCTTTAGTCTTAGGGTGAATAGCGATAGCAGAGGGGTTAAATGCTAATCGCTTTTCCTCAGGTCCAAATTGATCAATTAGCTTTTTTATGTCAGGATGATTTGGGTTTTGCTTTAAATAGTCTTGAACAGCAGATAAGGTAATGATGTAAGCAGGCTCTTCCAGCAATTCTTTTTTATTCAGATCAAAAGCATAGATCGCTTTTTTACCTCGTATTTCATCCAGAGACGCTCCGTTAAGTGGGCGGCCTTTACAGGCAAGTAATAATCGATGTTGGCTGGAATCAAAGGTAAGGCCCTCTACATCATTACTACTTTTGAGCGGCGTTTTATACTTGTTAATCTCAGGTTTTTCCACATTAATATTGATAATCTCATAAATAGTCCCGCTGCTATTAACAACGTAGGCATTGTCACCAATCATTTCTACTCCTTCATAATCACCATCCCTGCCAAAGTCAATTTTTTCCTCAATCTTTCCATCGAATTGATTGATTAGATAGAGATTTCCCTTTTCATCCTGAACCCCCACTAACATTGAGTTATTTTTCACGAAAGCTAAACCCGATATTTCTGTCAATCGGGAAGGTAATTCCAGAGATTTTTGAGGTTGATTTAGCTGATAAGGCAGGGCGAAAATTTCCTTGGCGGCCAAGGAGTCGTTTTCCTCTGAAGCATTTTGGGAGCTGGTAGAAGAAGCGATCGGCGCATGAACTGAGTCCGGGTTTGATTGAGGTAAAGTAGTTGCGGTGCCTGGGTCACCAGGGGTATTACAACTGCCTATGGTAAGAATCAGGCAATAACAAATAGTGAGATAATACATAATCGGAAATAAGAGATTTATTTGGTTACAGACGCCTTCAACTCTTCCACTCGTTGTTTAAAAATATACTTAGGTTCTAAAACATATAATTGTAAATAGAGCTCTAAAGCCTTGGCATCATGACCAGCATTAGGTTTTAATTGATGTAACTCATATTGAACGGCAGCCGCTTCTGCGGTGTTGCGGGTCCGGCTAGATAAATCTAATAGAATTTGATAGGCACCATCTGGATTGCCTGTGAAATAGTTAACCTGTGATTCCAAAATAGCAGCTTCAAATATAAGGTCCGGGTTGCCAAGTTCTTCAGCGATTGCCATGCCTTCCAGGTGGAGGTCATGCGCGGCTTTATAAGAGCCTTCCATGATATAGACATTGGCTAGCTCCACTAGACTATAACCCAAGACTAGACGGTTGTTGATATTCCGGGAAACTTCAATGGCTCGCAGATAGTGTTTTTCCGCTTCCGGAAAATTGCCTTTTAAGGTATATACATCACCCAGGGTATTTACCGCCTTGGCAATTCCTTTTTGGTATCCCAGTTCTTCACATAAAATTAAATTTTGCTTCAGGTATTCAATGGCTACTTCGAATTCTCCTTCGAGGCTTCGCAATTCTCCAATCAGTCCCAATGCGATAGCAGTTCCTTGTTTATCTCCGAGCTCTTCGCAAATCGCTAAGTCGCGGATAAAATTATCCAGGGCTTTATCATAGTCCCCTTTTTTCTGATAAACACTACCGATACAACCAATAGCGATAGCCGTGAGTTGTTTGTTGCCGAGTTCCTCGCTTAATTTAAGTCCTTTTTGATAATGGTCAAGCGCTTTGTCATATTGGCCACTTTCAAAATAGACAATCCCCAGGTTAGTGTGTAGAGTAGCCATCCCTGACTTATCATTGACAGCCTTAGCTTCCGCAAGGGCTTGTAACTGGCACTGGATGCCCTCTTCATAATCACCTTGGTTCATATAGGTCAATCCCAGGTTTGCAAAAATCTGGGAGTTGGTACGAAGGTCTTCTTTTCGATTGAGTTCAATACTTTTGACAAAGAACTCTTTAGCCTCATTGTAATCGCCCTGGCGAAAATAAAGATTACCCAAATCTCCAAAAGAACGAGCCATCCCCTGAGTATCCTTCAGTTTTTCGAATGTCTTAATTGAAGCATTGATATATTCGTCAGCAGAGGTGTAGGCTCCTTTAAGCATGAGGAGATACCCTAAACTATTATTGGCCTTTGCAGTTAAAAAAGGATTTGATATTTGCCGGGCTAGAGACAATGCTTCCTGGAGGCGTTGCTCACATTTATCCCATTCTCCAACCAAGGTCAATACTTTGCTGATTTTTAATAAGGTGGTCACCCGATCCTCTCCGTCATAAGCTTCATAGTTAAGTAACTGATGGTAGTATTCCAGGGCTTTTTGATTTTGGAAATTATTGCGGGCATGATCACCGGCGAGCCTAAGGTAATGTAATGTTTTTTCCGTCTGTTCAGCTTGTTCATAATGAAAAGCCAAATCAGCATACCGAACGCTTAGGTTTTTGGCGTAAAGTTTTTCCATGGCCTCTGCAATCAATAAATGCAAAGATCGGATTTTGGTATGCAGTTGCATGTCATAGACGGCTTCCCGGAGCAAGCTATGTTTAAAGATATAGCGCAATTCATTAATGGCCCTCCATATTTGGCCTTGCTCTGCATGACGCACCTGTTCTTTTAATACGGTAGGTAAATTACCGTTAAAGCTTTGAAAATCATTATTGTTTTTAAGTACTTCGTTCAATACGGGAATTTCAAATTCCCGCCCAATAACAGCAGCCGTTTTTACCGTTTCTTTCACCAACGTAGATAAGCGATCGATACGCGCCATTAAAATTGAACTGACGGAACTGGAGAGTTTGATGTTTTCGTCTTTAATATTCCACAAGCTATCTTGCTTTTCTAACAAATCACTCTCGGAAAAAAATTCCAGGATCTGTTCCAGGTAAAAGGGATTGCCGTTGGAAGTGCGTAACAGAACATCATAAAATGGTTCAGCAATTTTTCCACCCAGTTGAGTTTCCGCAAACTGCCTCAGCGCGTCTTTTTGTAAAACATTTAAATCTACAATAATTGAAGGGATACCACGGGCTTCTAAAAATTCTTCTGAAAGTAAAAGCTGCCGACTTCCATCATCCGCATATCGAGAAGTGATCAAACAAAAGATCGGGAGGTTTCTCATTTGACGAGTAAACTGCCGTAATAGGTTGATCGAATCCTGATCATACCAATGTCCATCTTCTAGTTCAATGACTAAAGGACGAATACTGGCGGCTGCCTTTAAAAAGCTAAAAATAGCAGAGAGAAAGTTTTGATAACGACCACGGGCGTCCAACTGCTCATATAAGGAATCAGAAGTTATTATGCCCACAGCAGCGGCAAGAATGGATTTGGTCCGCAGTAGTTCGTTTATGATTGGTGTAGTGTCTCGTTTTTCTACCTGCTCTAAATCTTTCAGCAACCAATCAAAACGATGGTCGAATTTTCTTTGGTTTTCCGCAGGCGAAAGATCAGTGGATTGATTGAAAAAACTACTAAGAAAAGTAATGAAAGGATTAAAGGGTTTTCGGAGGATTTGGTCGGCTGGGAAACTGAGCCAGTAAATTTCTGCTTTTTCGCTTAATAAACGTTTTAACTCAAAAGCCAATCTACTTTTACCGATACCGGCCTCTCCAAAAACATAAGCTACACCAGCTGATTGATCATCCAAAATTGGTTCAGCCATTTCTTTCAGCCGACGAATTTCAGCATCACGGCCAATCATGGCACCCGAATAAAGCACTTGATTAGCTAGATTACGGCCTTCTAATCTGTAAGTGGGTATATTTTCGGAAATCCCTTTATATTGAATATCACCCGTATGGGAAAAGGTAAAATAGCGGCTTTTGTGAATATCGTGATCTACCAGAACTTCCCCCCATTCGGCTTTGGTCATTAAACGGGCTGCCAAGTTGACCCGATTACCTACAACAGCATATTGACAGCGTTCATGCCCTCCGACCAGGCCGGTATAGGCCAAACCGTAGGTCATCCCAATTCTATACTTCAGGTTACCTCGCTCTTGAATCGGACGCAGTTCCTCCTTTATTGCGGTAACAAACTCAAGCGCCCGCTCGACATTATTTTCAAACGTGACCGGGGCACCAAAAAAACCAACGATAACACCCCCTTTGTCCCCAAAATCAATCTCTTTTAAATAGCCCGAAAAGCTATCCATTTGATCTTGAATGACTGAACTAAATTGATTAAAATAGTTGTGTTCTTTTACTCCTGAAAATGAAATGAAAATAGAGATGACATTTCGAAATTCCCCGACGCCCATGAAACTACTTACTGCTTTGGGTAAAAACCGATCTAATACGGAGCTAGGCACAGTAAAGGGTTTCCAGGGAATAAATTTAGGGGTTTCCTTAGTTTTGAAAGATTGTAAGAGCTTGAAAAATTGATCGCCGTCGAGTGGAGTTAGAGGGAGGTTTGGCAGGTTGAGTTGTTGAAGAAAAGCATCATCAAGAATGATTTCCTGCTGCTGAGCATGATGTTCACATTCGGCACAATTATCAATAGCCTGGCCACGAAAATAGAAAGATTGGTGCTCTTTTCCGGTTATTCCCCATTCGACGTCCCCATAGGATAGACCCACTTTTACCGCAATGGCGAAGTCTCCAAATCTCGTTTTTTCAATACCGGACTTAGAGAAAGTATCCCTGATTTCACTAGCGAGGCTTAAAATAGCCTCCGGAGTACTGCTTTGTTGATCATTAAGAAAAATAGCGGTAAAGGCGTCGCCAGCGAAATAAGGAATGAACCCACCACGATTGTACACCAAGTGTACCATGGGTTCAAAGATATTATTTAAGCTAATAGATAATTGCTCAGCACCTTCTTTCCCCTTTTTCATCAAGGTTTCCGTTAAAGGCGTAAAACCAGATAGGTCAATAAACATCGTATAGGCTTTAAAAAAGCCATGATTGACCTGTTTTTGGTACTGCTCAGCAATTATCCTGGGTATAAGTGGTTTCACACAGACAAAGTTATCGCAAAAAAATCAATTTACATTTATTGCTTTATTAGCCATTTACAAGATCATTCCTGCAATTATTTATTGACAGGAACAAAGATGCTCACAAAATACGCAACAAATGTGAAAGCATTTTCTAAAACACTTCAGAGGATGTCTAAGTTTTATTGATTATCGAATTTTCTGATATGTTGGTATGTTTTTAGATTCTCCTCTTTTTTAGCAATTGCTACTTTAGTTAAGTAATATGCAGGGATAAATCATTAGTTATTCTTGGCTGTGAACTACTTAACTTATCGTTATCCCGAAATTTATCTGTTTGGAGGTTGGTTCACTACTGACTATCGTAAGGAAATAGCATTTGATGGAGAGGTGAGTTATCGGAAATTCAATAATAACACTCTGAATGCATTTAATATTGATATGGTGTATCGATGGTGTTTTGCCCCGAAGTCTGATATTATTGTCGTATGGAAAATGCTATTCAGGGATATAGAGATGCGCCAACATCCCTTAGTAAAACTTATTTCAGAGGGATTAATCAATTAGATCAATTACCCCGGCAAAATAAACCCTCCTTGAAACTAGTCTATTATTTGGACTATGCGAGTTTGAAAAAAGCTTAAAACTTTCTCTTCCTTTACGTATATTCGTTTTTTCCAGTATATCTTTTGTGTTTTCCGTCAGTTGTCGACACGCCCTAATCCGCTGAATTATGAAAAACAAAATTACCTTTTTTCTTAGCCTGATCATTATTTCTATGATAAACCCTTTAGCTGAAGCACAAGAAAACCTCAATTACCAAAGTCCACCAAAAGAAATAGCAGCGCTCATTGATGCTCCGCCAACTCCTGTTGCCAGCCTTAGCCCTGCGAATGATTGGATGTTATTGTTGGGTCGTCCTAACCTGCCGGATATTGAAGAAGTTGCACAAACAGAGCTTCGATTGGCGGGTATCCGTATTAACCCTCAGACCAATGGCTCCAGCCGCTCCGGACATTATAATGCTATCGGGATCCGCACTTTACAAGATGACGATACAAAGACCCTGCAAGGTCTACCAGATCATCCGCGTATTGAAAACCTCAGGTGGGCGCCGGACGGCCAACGATTTGCGTTCACGATCACCAAGCCGGAAGGACTGGAGCTTTGGATCGCAGAATTGAAAAATAATCAAGCGCATCGAATGGGTAATTTCTACGTAAATGATGCAATGTCGGGAACACCTTTTCGTTGGTTTTCCGACGGCAAAACCTTATTGGTAAAATCGGTGCCTGTAGATCGAGGAGCGATCCCCACAACTTCTGGAGTTCCTTCCGGGCCGGTTATTCAGTCGAATAGTGGAAAATCTGCTCCTGTTCGTACTTATCAGGATCTATTGAAAAACCCACACGATGAGGAGCTGTTTACCTACTACACCAAAAGTCAATTATTGAAAATAGATGTCGTCAATAACACCTCACAAGTGTTTGGCAATCCTGCAATTGTTCAAAGTATGAGCTTGTCACCTGATGGTAATTTTGTTTTATTGGTGGCAATTGAAAAGCCATTTTCTTATATCGTTCCCTATAGTCGGT
>CBDUIU010000103.1:0-9384 GCA_965367335.1 uncultured Saprospiraceae bacterium | reverse complement strand
GGTTGGGCACGGGATGTTACGGACAAGAAAATGATCAATTTAGCTAAACTGCTAAAGGACAAAGAAGGCTTAAATGTGTTGCCGGCGTCCACTGCGGGTTTGGCCGCTTTGGCTGAACCCAATTCACCGGAACTGATCCAGAATGATCGTTTTGTCGTCATTCTGACCAGTAGAAAGTAAAAAAGTATTTAACAATTTCAAACTCATTTATAACTAATGAAAAGAGTCCTTGATGGTAATGCTATCGTTTATTGCGATGGTGCCTTCAATACCCCTAATGGTAAAACAGCGCATGGTTTAGTGCGTTTTACAGAACGCTTCCATGTTTTAGCTGTAATTGATCATCGTTATTCCGGGCAGGACGCCGGACAGGTTTTAGATGATCGTCATGCGGATATTCCGATTTATGCTGATTTGCATACGGCTTATACAGCGGCCATGAAAAAGGGCCTGCAAGCCCAGTACTTTGTTATTGGCCTGGCCCCCGATGGAGGTCGTTTGCCAGAGGCAGCTCGTGAAGAAATTTTGAATGCCATTAATTCAAAGTTACACATTGTGAGTGGCTTACACGACTTTTTGTCGGAAGATCCCGAGTTCATGGAGGCCGCTAATAAGATGGGCGTGACGATCCAGGATATCCGCAAACCGCCTCACCGCAAAGACCTACATTTTTTCTCTGGTGACATTGAGAAAGTGGATAGCCTGAAAATCGCGGTGCTCGGTACGGATAGCGCCGTGGGCAAACGAACCACCGCCTGGTTACTGGTCCATTCCCTCCGCAAACAGGGGATCAAAGCAGAGCTGGTAGGCACAGGACAAACAGCCTGGTTGCAAGGAGCTAAATACAGCATGGTCATGGATAGCCTGATCAATGATTTTGTGGCTGGGGAGATCGAGTTTGCGGTGGTCTCAGCCTGGAAAGACGGTGCAGAAGTGATCGTGATTGAAGGTCAGGGCAGCTTGATGAATCCGGCTTATCCCGGCGGCTTTGAAATACTGGCAGCTGGTCGCCCGGATGTGGTGATCATGCAACATGCGCCTATGCGCAAAGAGTACGATGGTTTTCCTGGTTACCCCTTGCATCCCTTACACGAGCAAATCGCTGCGGTAGAAATGTTGTCCGGCAAACCGGTTGTTGCGGTCACCGTTAACCATGAGAATCTTCCCAAAGATCAGGTCCATGCCACTTGTCAGCGAATTAGCGAACACATGGATTTGCCCGTGTTTGATGTATTGTTAGATGGCGCCGACCAATTAGCGGAAGTCGTGAAAAAGAAATGGAAAAAGCGTGCTGAAGTTATTTAGTGATAGCTGAAGAGGATATAAGATCGATTGTTCCGTACTAAGTAGTTCACGAAATTAAACCACTTATTCGGATGCTAATCCGATTGGCAAATAGGGGGACAAATTTGTGGTGCCAATAAATTTGTCTCCCTCCTTATCTATAAGGTGGTATTTAAAACTTTCTCTTTCATGATACGAAACGCCTAGTCATTATCAGCCTGAAACACCAATAGCTATTTTTCGATCGACCTGTTATCGCCAAGATGGAGGTTGATAATCACCTCGTTTCCCATCACGGCATTCGGGATAATAATCAGGTTGTTATCCAAATCCCGGATAACCGTATGACGAAGGGTGATATCTTCGACTGTTCCAGTCAGTTTGTCACGAATGGTAATGCGGTCATGAATGCGAAAGGGTTTGAAAATAACTATAAAAAGTCCACTAGTTATATTGCTCAACGCCTGTTGTGATGCTAATCCGGCAACCAAAGCTAAAATACCTGCTCCCGTAAGTAGTGTATGGGCAATAGTTTGAAACATGGGTAAGACCAGAAAAGCCCAACCAACCCCAATTAAATAAACTAATCCGACAATAAAGTGCTTTAGAAATTGGTAACTGGTGAGGTCAGCATCCAATTTTGCGTAGGCATGTTTTATGGCTCGGTTGAGTATAAAATTTAAGATGGTAGCAACTAAAATAGTAATGCCAAGGATACTAAAGAAAATTACCATCGTTTCTACATCTCCGAAAAATCGTTCTTTCATGATTCTTTGTTTTTAATTTTATCCTCCAATGTTTCAGGCCGGTTATACGTTCGAATAATCATTCGCATGGCCCGGTCATAGGTAAGAAAATTATACATCCAATCCCAAAAGGCACGGAGTTTATTGCGAAAACCAACAAGTGAAAAGATGTGCACAAACATCCACACCAGCCAGGCAAAGGCACCCTGAAATTTCCAACGTGGCAAATCTACTACGGCACGGTTTCGACCAACGGTTGCCATGCTTCCTTTGTCATGATAAGCAAAGGCAACCAAGGATTCTTTTTTTTGTAACGCCAACAGATTCTTCCCCAGCAAACGCCCTTGCTGCATGGCTACCTGCGCCAACATGGGATGTCCTTTCGGATGCGCCTCGTCAATTATAGCCGCCGCATCACCAATGGCAAAAATATTTTTGGATCCAATTAACTGATTGTACTCATCTACTTTTAATCGGTTACCGGGAGCAATGGTCGTATCGCCAAATCCGGCCGGGAATTTACCCTTGACGCCTGCTGTCCAAATAACCGTATCCGTTCGAATATTTTTCCCGTCTTTTGAGGATAACACAGAACCGTCATAACTTTCCACCGTCGTATTCAGGTGTACCTCCACCCCAAACTCCTGCAGAAATTGCAAGGCTTTCGCGGAGGCTTCTTCGGACATCGCAGACAAGACTTTAGGTGCGGCCTCATAAAGAGAAATGCGCATCTGACTAACATCCAGCTCCGGATAATCATTGGGAAAGACAAACCGCTTCATTTCTGCCAGGGCGCCCGCGAGCTCTACGCCCGTGGCGCCTGCACCAACGAGGGCAATGTTGATAAGTTCCTCTCGTTCACTTCCCGCTTTTTCGATAGCTGCCTTTTCAAAATTCTGTAAAATGTAACTCCGTAAGTTCAAGGCATCAGGCAGCGATTTCATGGGCAGCAGCAGGTGTTGAACGGGCGCTAAATTAAAATACACGCTTTGGCTACCGGTTGCAATAACCAAATAGTCATACTTGATTTTGCCAATATTCGTTTCTATCACTTGCTCATCCGGAAGAATCCTGGTCACCTCCCCCATTCTAAAAGCCACATTCTTTGACTGGCTAAATATTTTACGAATCGGATAAGCTATGCTATTGGGCTCAAGCCCTCCGGTGGCGACCTGATAGAGTAAGGGCTGGAACGTGTGGTAATTGTTGCGATCGATAATAACAACCTGAAAGTTTTTATTTCTTAGCTGCTTCGCTAGTTCCAAACCTCCAAAACCAGCTCCAATGATGAGCACTCTTTCTTGCTTGGTTTCTTCTAAGTTTAAGGTCATTTTATTACCGTTTTTTTGACAAAGTATAAGTGCTTATTCGTGCATCAACTTTTCCTTTGCGGTGGCTAATAGTAATTTTTCTTTCTGTGAAATTTCAGGCATTTGGATATTCATTTCCTGCAAGGTTTCAACAATAATCTGCCCGATGGCTACCCGGCTAAACCACTTGTTGTCAGCGGGTATAATATACCAGGGAGCGCTAAGCGTTGAAGTTTTGTTGATCGCTGTTTCGTACGCTTGTTGATAGTCCTCCCAATAAGCACGTTCTTCGATATCGGATGCAGAAAACTTCCAGTTTTTATCCTTGTCATTGATCCGCTCCAGAAACCGTTTTTTCTGTTCATCTTTTGAGAGGTGTAGGAAAAACTTGAGAATGGTAATCCCATTTTCGGAAATCGTTTGTTCAAAATGATTAATTTGTCGGTAGCGGGTTTCCCAAAACGCTGGTTTAACATCCTCCACCGACCGGATTCCAGGTAAGTTTTCTGATAATAAAAAAATAGGATGAACCTTGGTAATCAGTACATTTTCGTAGTGAGATCGGTTAAAGATGCCAATTCTACCCCGATCTGGTAATTTGATATAATGCCGCCAGAGGTAATCGTGTTCCAGCTCCGCCTCAGAGGGGTGTTTAAAACTGTGGACCTCACAGCCCTGTGGGTTAATCCCGGATAAGATATGTTTAATGGCTCCATCTTTCCCTGCGGCATCCATTGCTTGAAAAATAATCAGTAAAGCACGCCGGTTTTCTGCATATAGCCGATATTGTAGTTTTGACATGGTTTGAATATCCGCTTCGAGCTGTGCTACCGCTGTCTGTTTATCTTTAAAACCAGCCGTAGAAGCGGGGTCAAATTCTTTTAAGGAAATAGATTGTTGGGGAGCAACCCGAAAGTGTCGGCTTTTAAAACTCATATCGAAATTATTTATAGGCTACCTGCCATTCTCCTCAGATGCTCAGATCGGACAATGGAATACCCATATATTCAATAGTTAGTATGTGTTTTTAAGATTGGAGTAGCTTTTCAAAACAGTGGTAACCCTTAGGGTCAATCTAATGACTATTCCGATCATAGGATCGAACGGTGCAAAAAATGCAAATGCGCCAGGTTCATTGTTTCCTCTATTAAAAACAATGATTACAAGCTTACTGTTTTGATTTCATCAAATTTTGTTCAATGTTTAGATAGAATTTATAAAGCAGGTGCTTAACCGATTCTACCTGAAAAATGTTATCGGTATTCAAAAAATGGTTATTGCCAAAATCAATGGCTAATGAAAGTTGTGTCATAGGAGTAACACCTAAGGTATCCGTCTCTTTCATAATAGTTTGCAGGGTAAAGTAGACATCCACGGTGTGCTGGCTCAGGTGTGGATAAAAGAGACCCGATGTACGATATTCGTTAAATTTGGCGTCTATTTTTTTGGTGACCGGTATCCTCGGCGAATCTTCATTGTACTGGACAAGTGGAAACATCAGGCTGGTAAACAGTTCCCATTCTCTTAATACCCGATCGACCGTTAAGTTAGGGATCAACATCACAAACCCGTCTTTTTTCCCTTCGGGAAGAACAAGTTTAGTCACCTCTATTTGGGGAAGTTGTTGCGCCGGTAAACCACTATACACCAGCATGAAAAGGAATACTATTTTTTTCATGTTTTTGTTGTTGGTTAAAAACGATAAGATAGGCAACAAATTCCAAAAAGATCGCTTCTGGCTATCCCTATTTTTAGAAACATGTATGCTAACAGGACATTCTTCTTTGCCCTGGTTTCTTTGCTAATTATTCATTTTATTGTTAAAAAGGAAGAAAAAAGGGAATGATGGTCTTTTACTTAAAATCATCAGGAGGGGATATAAACAGCCCTATTTTAAAATATGGGGATGACTTTGGTTCTACCTTAAAAGCAGAATCAGCAGTCGCATCAAAGTCTGTACTGAAGTTGTATTGATAGCCTATTTGCCCGCCGACCCAAACCCAGGAACGGATTTTTTGCTCCAGCCTTAGAGGAAACCGGATCTCGGAATGATTCATATCATAATTTATTGAACCAGTTTGGTTGGGGACATCAATGGCATAACTTCTACTACTATATTCTGCGCCAAATATCAAGAGTGTCCCCTCTTTGATATTCCATCTACCCAAAATTAAAACCGGTAGTACTATCTCTACTCCAAATTTTTCATTAAAGTTTTTATTGTATAAAACAAAGGGTAAGACTATTGTGGAACGAAAGCTATTCGTAAAATTCAGCCCAAGTCCCCACTCCATATTTTCACTTTTTTTAATCCCGAATAATCCTGTAGCGGTGAATATCCGGTAGTTACTGCTGAAGTCAATAAACTTTTCATAGTCTCCGTTATAAGCCATCTTGACCCGGAAAGTAAGGTATTGTTTTTCATTTAAAGGTTTATTGACAAATAAACTTGCTTGCTGACTTTTAAGCCAACGACCATCCAGATGGTTAAATACCGGGGCGAAGGCTGTTCCTACCGTATTGAAGTTATATTGCTCGGGTAGATAACTATATCCTAAAAGCATTCTAAAACTTTCTTTATTGATTATTGGTGCCTTCACCTTAAAATTGAGCTGTTGTATTTTCCCAATCTCCGCTTCCGGATCAATGGGGCTGTCTTCTGCAATTAGCTGGCTCCCATTTACTTGAACAAACGAAATCTCTACGCCTCTGCTTCTGGACTTATTGATTACACCTGGCCGGGTAAATCGGTCGAGGGTAAGGGATCTTGACTCCACATCTTCCGGTAAGATGGCAGGCCGGTCCTGGGAGAACAAATTAAATCCACTCAACAGTAAAATTGTTAGCAAAAAGTTTTTCATTTTATTTGATTTAGGAGGTATTACCGAAGCATTGAGACTAATTATGAATTAAGGACTTTTGAAACTAAAAGGGTCACCTTAGATAGCTACGACTTTAACAATTACCCAGTTTAAAAGTATTGTTTTCTTGCGTTGATTTTCAATTTTCATAGAGGATTTCTTTACGTTCATTGAATAAAATTATTTCCACTCGCTACTTCCTGCACATTTGAATAAAATATCCAACAGGATGTTACTCAATCAATTTTATTTCAACGAACTAAATAGAATTATCATGAAAAAGACCCTGCTCCTGCTTCTCGGACAACTGCTGACACTCGCCATTTTCGCTCAATCCTATACCATCAAAGGTCAGGTCACGGATGCAATGGATGGTGCTACCTTAATTGGCGCTCACGTTATTCTATTAGCTGAGGACCAAACGATTTCCTTATCTGCCGTTACGGATGCAGACGGAAATTTCATTTTTGAAAAAATAGAAAATGGAACTTACGGAATTGGGATTTCATATATCGGATTTGCGGACTTCACCCAGGCGATCCTGGTCAATGGGGGAAATTTGGATTTGGGGAAAATCAAAATGAAAGAAGGAATTGAATTGCAGGAAGTGGTCGTAGTTGAAAAAGTATTGACGGCAATTCAGCTGGGGGATACGACTCAGATAAATGCGACAGCCTACCAAACTTTGCCGGATGCATCTGCAGAGGACTTATTGGAGAAAATGCCTACGGTTCGGATACAGGATGGAAAAATCCAGGCGCAAGGTGAAGATGTCAAAAAAGTTCTGGTAGATGGGAAACCATTCTTTGGAGATGATCCTACCGCAGCGATCAAAAACCTTCCTGCGGAAATTATTGATAAAATTCAGATTTATGATGAACAAAGTGAGCAGGCCAAGTTCACCGGTTTTGATGATGGAGAAACCTCTAAAACGATAAATATCATTTTGAAACCCGGAATGAAGGAAGGACAATTTGGGAAAATTTACGGTGGCTTGGGCTATGAAGATAAATATCAAATCGGTGGAAATATTAATATTTTTAATGACGACCAAAGAATTTCAATTATCGGCATGTCAAATAATGTCAACCAACAAAATTTTTCTTCGGAAGATTTATTGGGAGTCATCGGAACAGCAAGTGGAGGTAAAGGCGGACGTGGCAGTGGCGGGCGTCGTGGCGGAGGCGGTGGCGGGAATAGCCCTGGGGTTTCCGCTAATGATTTTTTGGTAGGTCAACAGGACGGGATTACAACCGCCAATGCAGGGGGCATTAATTTTTCCGATAAGTGGGGGGAAAAGGTGGAGGTCTCTGCAAGTTATTTTTTCAACCAATCCAACAATGTGGGCGAGCAATTGACCACTCAGCAATATTTTGATACGGGCGGATTGACTGAATTATACAATGAACAAAAAACGATAGAAAGCACGAATAAGAATCATCGTTTTTCGGGACAGTTAAACTATAAAATTGATGAAAAAAATGAGTTGAGTTTTAGGCCCAAACTGAGCTTTCAACGCAATGAGGGAATCCAATCTACTTTTGGCCAGTCCCTTCTGGATAACGCTATTTTAAGTCAAACTGATAATACCTTTAACTCAGATTTAACTGCGCTGAACGTGAGTAGTGATTTGTTGTGGAAACATCAATTTGATAAAAAAGGGCGTACCATTTCTACCAGGATCACTGGTGCTTTTGCACCGAAGAATGGCAATAATTATTTGACATCCGAAAATATTTTTGGAACAGAACTGACGGAACCTGAGCAATTGGATCAACATGCCGAGCTTGATGTAAACAGTTGGAATGCAGCAGCAGACATACGTTTTACCGAGCCTGTTGGCGAAAAAGGCCGAGTGATGGTAAACTATCGGGCCAGTTATCAACAAGAGGAAAGCGATCAATCAACCTTTGATCTTGAGGAGGGTACACAAGACTATGATCTGTACAACCAGGACTTAAGTAATGTTTTTTCCAATGATTATTTCACCCATCAGTTGGGGGCCGGCTACAGTTATCGGATGGGAGACTTACGAGTTTCGACGGATGCTAAAGTACAATATGCCGAATTACAAAATGCACAAACTATTCCCGTAGTGCAGGATTTCAACCAGGCTGCCTGGAGCGTTTTGCCATCGGCTTCTTTACGATATAAAATTTCCCGTACAGAAAACCTGAACCTCTCCTACCGGACTCGAACACAGCAACCTTCCATTGACCAATTGCAAAATGTCCTGGATAACAGCAACCCGCTTCAATTAGAAATTGGAAACCCTGATTTGGAACAATCCTACTCACATAACTTAGGGCTGCGTTACTCCAAAACAAATACCGGGAAATCATCGATCTTTTATGCGATGTTAAGTGGAAGTTTAACCAATAATTATTTGGGAAAAAGCACCACTTTAGCGCGGGCTGATAATACCGTAGTCAATGGAATTGAACTCGAAGAAGGAACACAGTTGACCCAACCTATGAATTTAAATGGCAGTTGGGACGCTCGTTCATTTGTGACTTATGGCTTTCCGGTAAAAGTAATTAAATCGAATTTGAATGTGGATGTATCCGCTAACCTGAACCGAACACCCGCACTTGTAAACGAAGAATTGAATTTCTCCAACAACACAAATACGGGTCTGGGCCTAACCCTCAGTAGTAATATCAGTGACCGGTTTGATTTTACCTTATCAAGCCGTAGTAACTATAATACGGTTAAAAATACGGTACTTACGGATGGAGACAACAATTTTTTCAATCAGGATTCCCGGCTGAAATTGAATTGGATGCTGGGGAACGGCTTCGTTTTCCGGACTGACTTGACGCATAGATTTTACGGAGGACTAGGTGATAGTTTTGACCAAAATTACCTGCTTTGGAACATGAGCCTGGGCAAGAAAATATTTAATGACCAACGAGGTGAAATTAGTTTATCGGTATTTGACTTACTTAAGCAGAATACCAGCATCAGCCAAAATATAACTGACATTTATACGGAAACAGTGCAGACGAATGTATTACAACAGTATGTTATGTTAGGTTTTAAATATGATTTGAGTCATTTTGGCCTGAAAAAATAATAGCAGTGCTTTAACGAGAAAATCCCGAACGAAACTTACGCATTTCGTTCGGGATTTTTTTGAATTTTATTGCTGCCCTTAAAATATTTTCCCTATAACCCCTTCCT
>CBDUIU010000102.1:0-9412 GCA_965367335.1 uncultured Saprospiraceae bacterium | reverse complement strand
AATTGGTTTATCCGCTGGGGTATTTCTCCCGAATTTTTTAAAAACATTTACAAAGAACATTCATTTGGCTTGGGCTATCAGATCAATATGACCAAGCGCCGGCCGTTTTTTCTGCGTGGTGCTTTACAACACAGCCGTTTAATCTATGCAACTAAAGTTGGACAAGCAACTAACGATTATGGTGATTTTAAAGCTGGCAACAAAAAATTCAAATCGGATAAAGTTAATATGTATTATGGCAGTGTGAATCATAACCTAAAAGCTAGTTTGGAGTTGGCGCTGGAGATCACACCGGCTTTTTATATTTATGCTGGTGCCTCCTACCTTTTACCTATCACCCAAAAAGATATCGTTTATCTATGGGAGCGAGAACGGCTATGGGGTTTCAACCGTCGCAAACGGCTTGATGTAAATGACCGGGTCATTGTAACCCGGAATGACTCGCCCTTTGAAGGGGAGATCACTAAATTTAAAGATGCATTAATTTTTCAGATTGGGATTATTAAACGATAATTAATAATTAGGAATAAAAAACCATGTAGGTAAATATGTAGGTTTATTACATCGTAGCTTTTACCTCAACACCCCTAAAAAGATATAAGCCCGGAATCCCTCACCTTTTAGTACTTAATCAGCGTATAAAAAACCCTGTTCAACAGAAATAAATTGATTTGAATTGATTTTTAAAATAGGTTTACAGCATCATTAAAATTTAAAACCATTCATTAAATCTATTTAAAATCAATTTATCATGAAAAATCAATCTACCCTGCGATTGGCAACAATCCTATTCGCTGCATGCATGTTGTTATTTTCTACTAGCTGCACAAAGGAAAGCTATGAGCTCCCGGAAAAAGAGTCCACTAAAGCAGAGCGCTCCTCCGACGATTCTAATCTTGCCACTGCCCGAAATTCAGGAATCAGAGCAACAGCCCTTACCGGAGACCAGGTCCAACCTGCCGCATCTACATCAGCAAGTGGTGAAGCTTATTTCATCATTAACAATAGTAATGGAACGGTTGATGTTGTCATTCAGGTTAAAAACATGACTAGCCCAACAGGTGCCCGGCTTAATTTTGGACCTGCCGGAAATACCGGCTCACTGATTGTCTCCCTTGGCAACGGAAACCTCTTTTCCACTAATAGCAACAGCCAGCCCGCGCAGGCTACCTTTACCCTTAATGAACTCAACGATCTGTTATCTGTTCATTCGATGAGTTTTCGTGATGCGGTACGTCAACACCTAATCTATATTGACATTACATCAACAAACTATCCCAACGGAGAACTCAGAGGACAGTTCTAAATATTCATTATTTTTATAACATCAGTCTAACCAAGATAGCATCGTCTAACCTCGATGCTATCTTTTCATTTACTACCATTAAGGCCTTTAAACCTTTGGCTATCCTTTTGCGTTATGCTCGAGTAAAAAGAAGTATATCCCATGAAATTCCAACGTATATTAGGTTCTATTCTCTTAATTGCCTTCCTCTCTTTTCTTGGTTACAAGCTCTACCTTGGGTTGAAATATCAGGATAATGGTGGGTTTATTCTTGCCTTTATAATCATAATTTTTCTGTTCTTACTATTTGGAATTAGCCGCTTACTGTTGAATGAATAAGTCCTTCTTAGCTCTCCACTCAAAATAACAAGCCAATAAAAATTTTATTCTTCCTTACTTTTTTGAAGTATCCTACTGCTTTTTCTATATTTATAGAATAAAACATTCACTATTACTTCAAAAACAAGAATAAAAGTTGAAGCCTACCAATATTAAAGACCCCGAATACTTCCATAAAGTAGTCGACTGCCAGTACGCCTGCCCTGCTCATACACCAGTACCGGAGTATATCCGTTTAATTGCTGCAGAGCGCTATACGGAAGCCTATATGATCAACTGGGAGTCCAATGTATTTCCAGGAATTCTTGGACGGACCTGTGAACCCGCCTGCCGCCGCGGCCGGATCGAGGAAGAGCCCGTAGCAATCTGCCGCCTCAAACGCGTTGCTGCTGATAATAAATCAGAGGTCAAACATTTGATGCCAACAGCCCCGGAAGAAAAGAATGGCAAAACCATTGCGCTGATCGGTGGTGGCCCTGCCTCTCTAACCGTTGCCCGGGACCTTGCTCCTCTAGGCTATGAAATCCACTTGTACGACGAATGGCAAAAAGGTGGTGGCATGATGCGCACTCAGATTCCTTCTTTTCGCCTGCCCGAATCTGTCCTCGATGAAGAAGTCAATTACATTATTGACATGGGCGTTCATACGCACTTCAATACCTATGTATCCAGTCTGAAAGAAATCATAGATAAGGGTTATGACGCCATATTTGTTGGTACCGGGGCACCTAGAGGACGGGACCCTTCAAAGTTACCCGGACGCCAGGAGGCCGATGCTAATATTCATATTGGCATTGAATGGTTGGCAAGTGTAGCCTTTGAACATACCGACAAGATTGGCAAAAAGGTAATTGTGCTCGGAGGAGGTAATACGGCCATGGATTGTTGTCGGACTGCAAAACGCCTGGGAGGTGAAGATGTACGAGTAGTTGTCCGTAGTCCTTTTGAAACCATGAAAGCATCGCCCTGGGAAATCGAAGATGCTCAACGGGAAGGCATCCCCTTTTACAACAATATGCCGCCGAAGGAATTTGTAGTTGAAAACGGTAAATTAAAAGGTGTTATTTTTAAAAAAGTGGAAGCTCATTATGATGAAAATGGTAAGCGTAGCTTAATACCTACAGGAGAGCCTGATGTTTTTATGGAAGCTGATGATGTCCTGGTAGCCATTGGCCAATTAAATAGTTTTCCCTGGATAGAAAGAGACATTGGAATGGTGTTTAATGATTGGGATATGCCAGAAGTAGACAAGCTCACTTTTCAATCTTCCATTCCGCACATCTTCTTTGGTGGTGATGCAGCATTTGGTCCGGAAAATATTATCACTGCAGTGGCTCATGGTCATCAGGCAGCCATCTCTATTGACTTATACTGCCAGGGGAAACCGGTGACAGAACGCCTGGCACCTACAACGAACTTAGTACGTCAAAAAATGGGTATCCACGAGTGGGCATATGATAGCCCGGTAGTAGACGACCAGCGATACCTGGTCCCCCATGCAGATAAATCAATAGCTTTAAAAGATCGTAAAATTGAAGTAGAACTAGGCTTTAACCAAATCGCTGGATTCAAGGAAGCACAGCGTTGTTTGAATTGTGACGTGCAGACTGTTTTTAACACAACCCGCTGTATTGAGTGTGATGCCTGCATGGACATCTGCCCAACCTCCTGTATCACTTTCACAACTAATGGAGAAGAAGAAGATCTGCGCACTCGCCTTATAGCTCCGGCGAATAATACATCTCAAGATCTTTACATATCAGACCTTTTACCCACAAAACGTGTGATGGTCAAAGATGAGGATGTGTGTTTGCATTGTGGGCTATGTGCGGAGCGTTGCCCTACCGCAGCCTGGGACATGCAAAAGTATTTATATAATGTAACAAAAGCAGGAAATTATGGAGCGTGAGATCATAGTGAATGACCTGGTCGTTCGCTTTGCCAACGTAAATGGTACAGGTTCGGCCAGTGCCAATGATTTGTTTGCCAAGTCGATTTTCAGGATGGGTATTCCGGTTACACCTAAAAATATTTTTCCCTCTAACATTCAAGGATTACCTACCTGGTACGAAGTGAGGATAAATGAAAATGGATATCTGGGCCGGCGTGCCGGAGTAGATCTGTTAGTTGGTATTAATCCTCAGAGTTTACGCAACGATATTGATATGGTCCGGCCTGGTGGATATTTTGTGTATGATAGCAGTAAAAAATTATACGACGAGTATATACGGGAAGACATCAACTACATTGGTATTCCAATGATCCGGTTAGCGATGGAACATTTTGACAATCCAAGACAACAACAGTTATTTAAAAATATAATTTATGTAGGTGCTCTTACAGCATTGTTAAACATTGACACGGAAGTCGTAAAACAGATTATTGCGGAAATTTTTAGTCGAAAAGAAAAATTAATTCCCCCAAACTATCTGGCTCTCGACCTTGGAGAACAATATGCACGCGAGCACTTTAATTGCCCTTTGCCCATTCGATTAGAACGCCGAGATTTGCTAAAGGATAAGATTCTCATAGATGGCAATACCGCCTGTGCATTGGGTGCCATTTACGCGGGTGCTACGGTTATGGCCTGGTACCCAATCACCCCTTCAACTTCAGTTGCCAAAGCATTTGAGACATACGCAAAAAAACTAAGGATCGATCCGGAAACTGGCAGAAAAAAATATGCATTTGTCCAGGCTGAAGATGAATTAGCCGCAATAGGAATGGTGATTGGCGCCACTTGGAACGGTGCCCGTGCATTCACAGCAACTAGCGGGCCTGGCGTTTCCTTGATGAGTGAATTTATCGGCCTTGCTTATTTTGCCGAAATTCCGACAGTGCTTATCAATGTCCAACGAGGGGGACCTTCAACAGGGATGCCTACTCGCACCCAACAGGCCGATATCCTATCTTCCGCCTATGCCTCACACGGTGATACTAAACACGTTTTGCTTTTCCCCAGCACCCCGGCGGAATGCTTTGATTTCACCGCTGCTGCATTTGATCTGGCGGATCGCCTGCAGACTCCCATCATTCTGATGTCTGACCTGGACCTCGGAATGAACATGCACTTATCTCCACCTCTCCAATGGGATGAGGAGAGAGAGTATGATCAGGGAAAAGTATTAAATGCGGAACAACTAGAAGAAATCGAAACTTATGGACGTTATCTGGATGTAGACGAGGATGGTATTTGTTATCGCACTATTCCAGGTACACATCCAACTAAAGGTGCTTTCTTTACCCGTGGTACTTCCCGCAACGAATATGCTAAGTATACAGAGAATGGAGAAGTTTATGCTCGCATTGTTGATCGCATTGAGAAAAAATGGACTACCGCTAAAGCATTGGTTCCCGAATCTGAGTTTTATCAGCAGCAAAAAGAGAGCTCATTTGGTATGTTATTTTTTGGGACAACTACTTATTCCGCGTTAGAGGCAAAAGCGCAATTGGCTAATGAAAATATGCCCATTGATGCAGTAAGGATTTGTTCTTTGCCTTTCACCCAAGCCGTTGAAGATTTTATTCAACAACACGATACCATTTTTGTCATCGAACAAAATCGTGATGCTCAATTTAGAACGGTAATTATCAATGAGTTAAATACAGCTCCACAAAAATTAATTCCCGTACTAAATTATGATGGTTCACCTATCACTGCTGCTACCATTAAAGAACAAATTGAACAACACCATTTAACTATCCCTACGATATGACCTATATACGCCCAAATTTTCGCCATCCCGAACTCCCTGTCAACGAAATAGGCTATGCTAAAGCAGACTATGAGGGTGCCATATCCACACTTTGTGCAGGCTGTGGCCATGACTCAATCAGTGCTGCCGTGGTACAGGCATGTTACGAGATGTCACTACCGCCTCATCGCATTGCAAAGATTTCCGGAATTGGCTGTTCTTCTAAAACCCCGACCTATTTTCTTGGTAATTCCCATGGATTTAATTCGGTACATGGTCGCATGCCATCCGTCGTTACCGGTGCCAATATGGCTAACCGGGATTTAATCTACCTTGGCGTTTCGGGTGATGGCGATTCCGCAGCGATTGGCATGGGGCAACTGGTACATGTTATCCGCCGCAATCTTAACATGGTATATATTGTTATGAACAATGGCTGTTATGGCTTGACCAAAGGGCAGGATTCTGCTACGGCAGATTTTGGTTCTATTAGCAAGGCTAGTGGAGGTATAAAAACACCTTTTCCAGCAATTGACTTAGTAGGACTTGCGCTAGAATTAAATGCGACGTTTGTAGCTCGTAGTTTTTCAGGAGATAAGGCCCAGCTACTTCCTTTACTCAAAGCTGCCGTTTCCCATCCCGGCCTAGCATTTATTGATGTCATTTCTCCTTGCGTAACTTTTAATAATAATGCAGGTTCCACTAAATCGTACGATTATGTACGGGAGCATATGGCTACCACGGCTCAAGTCGATTTTATCCCGCCACGGGAACAGATCATAGCGAAATATGCAGAAGGGGATTCGGCCAAAGTTCAATTACACGATGGCTCACTTATACACTTAAACAAGCTTGCACCCGATTGGGATCCACGTGACCGGCAGGCAGCAGTCTATCGGTTACATGAAGCAAAAAAGAACGGACAGATATTAACGGGTTTGCTCTATCTCGATCCTGAGAGTCAAGATTTGCATGAATTGATGCAAGTTAGTAAGCAACCATTGAATCAACTGAAGAAGGCAGATCTGTGCCCCGGAGTGGAAGCCTTGGAGCGGATTAATAACAGCTTTCGTTAGGTCAGGTCATTTTTGCTTCCGGATTAAAAAACCTTATCCTGTCTTTGTAAAATACCATCATTCTTTCTTTTGTCTCCGTTGACAAAAGTTAGAATTCCTTTTTTAAGGACTCCATTTATCCGCCACCCTGCTAAAACTAAACTCACTGTACTACGCCGCCAGTCGTCAAAGTCACGGGCAATGATTTTATTGTTATCACTCACTAATTTGTACACTTCCAAATACAACCCCTGAGGAGAAAGCCCGTTCGGATTACTTTCAATCAGATGCTTTACTTCATTCAGTGATTTTTGACATTGGCGATGCAATGCTTCTTCTCTGATTGGTATTAATGTCTTCCAGTCTCCTTAAGCGAAATTTTGCACAACAAATTTCTGTTTAATTGGTCAATTATAACTAATATCGTACTTTTCCTCCAATATTCATCGAATAAGTTTACTCTATTATGTATAAGATAATTATTTCATTTTGCTGCTTCGCTTTGCTTCAAGCCAGCTTTCTTTCAGCCCAATCAAACAAGCCTTTTTTTTCTGACCTCGATGTTTTCGGGTTAGAATGGGCTACGGATCCGCAAATCTCCCCAGATGGACAACAAGTTGTTTACGTAAGGCGTGGAATGGACATTATGCAAGATAAAAAAACAGCCCGATTGTGGATAGTGAAAACAGATGGGACGGAACATCAGAAACTCAGCAACAATGATATAAATGAAGGTAACCCCACGTGGTCACCAGATGGGAAACAAATCGCTTTTACAGCTTCAACTGAGCAGGGCACGGAACTGTTTGTTTATTGGGTAAACACAGGAAAGGTAGCCCGGCTATCACAATTGGAATTTTCGCCCTTGAACCTCAGTTGGTCCCCGGATGGAAAATGGATTGCCTTTTCCATGTTTGTCGAAGGGTCAGAGTTGTCTTTGGTAAAAGCTCCAAAGAAACCTAAAGGCGCTAACTGGGCCGACGCTCCCCGTGTTACTACCCGCCTGAAACACGAGGCGGATGGATCGGGATATATGGAACCTGGCTTTTACCACCTGTTTATCATGCCAGCGGAAGGTGGTACTCCCAGGCAAGTGACTTCTGGTGATTTCAACCATGGCTCTAAACCTCACTGGTCGAATGATGGTCATCAACTCTTCTTTTCTGCCAACCGTAGTGAAGACTGGGAATATACCTGGCGTAATTCAGAAATTTATCGTGTAGATATTGCTTCTGGTGAAATTAAGTCCTTGACTGATCGTAAAGGACCTGATACTGGGCTATCCGTTTCTCCTGATGGAAATACCATTGCCTACCTTGGCTATGACGACAACCTACAGGCTTACCAGCATACCAACATTTACCTCATGAAAACGGATGGTTCGGGTAAAAAGAGGATGCCGAATAATATTGATCGCAGTTTTGAGTCCCTTGTTTGGAATAGTAACGGCAAAGGTTTATATTTTCAATATGACGACCATGGCCACACAAAGATCGGCCATGTAGATTTATCAGGGAAAGTCACAGAAATCTGTTCCAGCCTTGGTGGCACTTCTATCGGACGTCCTTATACTAGTGGTAGTTTTTCTATCAATAAAGATAACAATATTGCCCTCACCCACAGTTCGCCCTACCATCCGGCGGAAGTGGGTTTTTTAAACCATGGCGCGACCAAAGCAAAACCCTTAACGAACCTCAATCATGACCTTTTAGGTCAGCGGACTTTGGGCAAAGTGGAAAACATCCGTTACCAATCAACTGTAGACGGTTTGCCTTTAGAAGGCTGGGTCGTCTATCCGCCAAACTTTGATGCGGCGAAAACCTATCCTTTGATGGTTGAAAATCACGGTGGCCCTATCTTAAGTTATGGAAATTATTTTTCTGCAGAAATACAATTGTACGCTGCGGCCGGCTACATCGTATTTTACCCCAACCCAAGAGGTAGTACCGGGTATGGTGAAAAATTTGCCAACCTACTATATCACAATTATCCCGGAGAGGATTATCAGGATGTTATGGATGGGGTTGACATATTGTTAAAAAATAGCTTTTGTTCGGAAGATAGTCTTTTTGTTACTGGTGGTAGTGCCGGGGGTATTATGACGGCTTGGATGATTGGTAAGAATAATCGTTTTGAGGCGGCGGCGGTTGTAAAACCCGTTGTAAACTGGATCAGTAAGACTTTGGTAGCAGATAATTATTATGGTTATGCGCATAGCCGCTATCCGGGACAGCCCTGGGAAAACCCGATGGAATATTGGAAATTTTCGCCAATCTCATTGGTAGGCAATGTTCAAACGCCCACCTTAGTTATGGTAGGGTTGGAGGATTTACGGACGCCACCATCTGAAGCGAAGCAGTTGTATCATGCCTTAAAATTAAGAAAAGTAGAAACAGCATTGGTAGAAATACCGGGCGCATCACATGGGATTGCTGGGCGACCAAGCCAATTAATTACAAAGGTGGCTCATGTATTGGCTTGGTTTGATAGATATCGATAAGAGTATATTGTGCAGAATTTACCCTGTGGAATTGTGCCAATATTTAGGTGATCCTTGTCTTGACTAAACAAAAAACGACAGCTAAAAAGCTGTCGTTTTTTTTTGATTTGCCAAGCTAAAGGTTGTTCAACTTACTCGGCTGAATATCGGGGAACCGGATTTAATCCATATCCGCGATCACCTCTGTCACTTCAGGTATCATCCGCTTCAACATTCCTTCAATCCCAGCTTTTAATGTAACTGAAGACGAAGGACACCCGCTACAAGCCCCTTGCAAGGAGACCGTTACTTTGCCTTTGTCAAACGACTTAAATTCGATATTTCCACCATCCATTTCCACCGCTGGCTTGACATACGTTTCAATAAGGTCTATAATTTTCTGAACTATCTCGCTTTCATCCCCGCTATACTCATAGCTTGTGCTCCGTTCAGCGTCTTGCTGAGCTTTGTAAGCTTCAAATCCATCATTTACAATCCCTTTATCCTCCTGGACATACTGTTTTACAAACTCTTTGAGTTTCAACATAATATCCTCCCA
>CBDUIU010000101.1:0-9440 GCA_965367335.1 uncultured Saprospiraceae bacterium | reverse complement strand
TAGTATTTATACTGATAATCTACCAAACTGAACAGACTATCTCCAACGTAGGAACGTGTGCGAATCAACCGGCCGTCGTTAAAAATCTGAACGGCTTTCGTATAACCATAGTCGTCAATTTTCTGCCAAATTTTCTTATTTTTATATTTGTAGGTTAGCGTTCGGGGTGGGCGGCCATCTTTAAAGGTTTCTGCCATGGATTCAATCCGTCCTTTATCATCGTAGCTATATTGCATTCTGGTTCTGATTTCCCCATCAGTATCATAGTTTTCAGTAAGGATTCTTTTACCCGATTTTGGATGATATTTATGGATTACTTTTCTTTTAAGCGGGGTTCCTTTTCCTGTGACTGTATGAATATAGTGGATTTCAGCGATCAGACTGTCGCGTTTGTCATACTGATACAGGCGCCGTTCTTTTAATAAGAATTTAGCACCCAATTCTTCTCCCTTGGCAAAAGATTTCTCTTCTACCAATTTTTTCCCTTTATAATACCAATAGGTCTTGTAATGCTTCTTTCGATAAGTAGTGTGCATTACTTTCTGTCCTGGTGGATAAGCGTAAAAAGTGGCTAGTGTCAGGCCATCATCGCTTGTTCGAACTTCTATAACTCTCCCCTCTTTATCATATTGCTGAATTTGTCTGGCTTGGTCGTTCAAACCACCCCGGTATTCTTTTAGTCTTCCCTGGCGATCGAAAAAGCTATGACCAGTTTTTTTTGCTGGCTTACCTTTGCCCTGGTCTTGCCATTCGATAATTTCACTTATCTTTTTTGTTGAAAAACCAACTTGATCAAATGGCTGGGCTAGAAGCCGATTTGCGCCATACATAAAACACAGTACAAATAGAAGTAGAGGTAGGCGAATCATAAAGAGTTGATTTTTTTGAATAATTATGGGGTTTAGAGGGTAATTGTATTATAGCATGAGAAAATGTAAGAATTCATAAAAGTAGGTTATTTATTTCAACTCAAATCCGGAAAAAGGATTGAATTATTTTATCTTTCAGGGCCTATATATGTTTTGTCCTACAGATCTTATCTTTACGTATTCCAAATGTTCCAGTTATCAAATAAAGCACCAATGAAATTTAGTACTCTTCTCCTACTGTCCTTTTTTCTTTTTAGCTCCTGTAAGACAAGCCGGGTTGCTCAGGTATCCGGCGAAGATGGGCTCATCGATTTTATCTTTTTGCAGATCAATGATGTCTACGAAATCGACGCATTGGAAGGAGGAAACGCCGGAGGGATGGCTCGTGTAGCCACACTTAGGCATCAACTTTTAAAAGAGAACCCAAACACCTTTACTGTTTTGGCGGGTGATTTTCTAAATCCATCCGTGATGGGGTTTTTGAAACATGAAGGAAAAAGGATCAGGGGTAAACAAATGGTTGAAGTCATGAACGCCATTGGTGTTGATTTAGTGGTTTTTGGGAATCATGAATTCGACATCAAGGAACATGAACTACAAGAGCGGATCAATGAGTCTGAGTTTGAATGGTTGGGGACTAACGTGCTCCAGGTGTGTGGTGATCGAACTTATCCCTTTTACCGCGAAACCTCAAGTGGACAACAATTCATACCCGAGTCATACAGTTGGTCTATCCAAGATCAGGATGGAACTGCGATCGATATTGGTTTTTTTGGTGCTACTATTAGTTCCAACCCTCAGGATTATGTTTATTATGAGAATCATACTACGGAGGCCTTGCGCACGATTAAATCTTTGCAGCAACACAATGAAGTGATCATTGGCCTCACACATCTTTCTATTCAACAGGACCTGGCATTAGCTAAACAATTAAATGCCGTGCCGTTAATGATGGGCGGCCATGAACATCATCACATGCGATTTGAAGTTGGTAATACGGTTATCACTAAAGCAGATGCGAACGCAAAGTCTGCCTATGTTCATCGCCTTCGCCATAATACAAGAACTGGCCATACTACACTTAAATCGGAGTTGGTCTTTCTCAATCCTTCTATTGCTCTTGAGCCGAAAACACAAAGCCTGGTTGATAAATGGATGAATATAGCTTATGAGAGTTGCCGCAAACAAGGCTTATCTCCAAATGACGTGATTGCCACTTTACAAGAGCCTTTGGATGGCCGTGACTCCAGTAATCGCAGCGGACAGACAAACCTGGGTAAACTAATTACTGACGCTATGCTTTTTGCCGCTCAAACAGAGGTAGATGCAGCACTGCAAAACAGTGGCTCCATCAGAATTGATGACCAGATACAGGGTCAATTTACTCAGTTTGATTTGATCCGGGTTTTACCCTTTGGGGGTGGCATGAAAGAAGTGGAAATGACCGGAGATTTATTGTTAAAAGTCTTGGAAACGGGTCTCACTAAGAAAGGAAAAGGAGGCTTTTTACAATGGGGAAATATCAAACCGGATAAACAAGGGAAATGGCAGGTGAATGGCAAAGCTTTGGACACTAAAAAATCCTATACTATTGCGTTGAATGATTATCTTCTGGCAGGCGATGATATACCTTTTCTAACGCCGGATCATCCGGGGATCATCAAAATTCATGAACCCAATAAAGAAGATGAGACAGATATAAGAAATGATATTCGTAGAGTGATTGTCGCTTATTTGAAATCATGAAGTGACTAGGTAAGGTACCAAGGTGTTAGATCCACGGGGTGTTAGACCTATATGAAAAAACCCAGATTCAATGAACCTGGGTTTTTTAAAAGCTCAGTTAGTTTAATCCTGGCTGAGCGACGTTTCGTCCGATGGTATTAGTAATATTACAATACTTTCTTTACCAAATCGGCCGCTTCTTGTAATAAGATGGCAGAATGTACTTCTAAGCCTGATTCGTCGATAATCTTTTTAGCGATATCTGCATTAGTACCTTGTAGACGTACAATAATTGGAACTTTGACGTTTCCAAGGTTGCGATAAGCATCAACAACACCTTGCGCTACCCGGTCACAGCGAACAATTCCTCCAAAGATATTGATCAGGATCGCTTTGACCCGATCATCCCGAAGAATGATCCGAAAGGCTTTCTCCACGCGCTCGGCATCGGCCGTTCCTCCTACATCAAGGAAGTTGGCAGGCTCACCACCGGAAAGCTTAATGATATCCATTGTTGCCATGGCAAGCCCGGCACCGTTTACCATACAGCCTACGTTGCCATCAAGATTGACATAATTCAATCCGTAACTTCTAGCTTCTACTTCGATGGGATCTTCTTCGTCCGTATCACGCATTGCTGCCAACTCTTTATGACGGAATAAGGCATTATCATCAAGTGTAACCTTACAGTCCACTGCCACTACCCGGTCATCTCCGGTCACCAAACAAGGGTTAATTTCAAATAAGGTCGCATCCGCACCAACAAAAGCTTTGTATAAATTGCTGATAAATTTGACCATTTGTTTGAAAGCAGCACCACTTAAACCAAGATTGAAAGCAATTTTTCGGGCTTGAAATGGCAGCAGTCCTAACTCAGGATCAATGTACTCTTTGTGTAGCAAATGCGGAGTTTCTTCAGCTACTTGCTCGATATCCATTCCACCTTCAGTAGAGTAAATTACGACATTGCATTTTTTCTCCCGGTCCGTTAAAATGGAGACGTAGAATTCATTGCAAGAATCAAAATCGGGGGTGTAAGCATCCTCGGCAATCAGCACTTTGCGCACTAATTTACCCGGCCCTTCCATACCACCAGGTGTTTGAGGTGTTTTAAGCATCATGCCAAGGATATTCCCGGCACTCTCCTTCATACCTTCCAGGTTTTTCACCACCTTTACTCCGCCACCTTTTCCGCGGCCACCGGCATGTATCTGAGCTTTGACAACGGCAAAGCCTGCGTCAGAGTCAGGGTGGATTGTTCTATAAGCTGCAACAGCTTCTTCAACTGTGGTAGCAACAGTTCCTTCCTGGATTGCCACACCATAGCTTTTTAATAGTTCTTTTCCTTGATATTCGTGAAGATTCATATTGAGTTGGGTTTGCTTGAAATTCGCGCCAAAAGTAAGGTTTTGAAAGGGAAGAAAAAAATACTTACCCGTTTAAATGAGATAAGTTTCAGTTAAGTTGGATAAAACTAGTTATTTTTACTCAAACTTAAGTTTACATGTCTGATACATCCACCGTTAACAACCCTTCCCAGGTAGAGTTTGAGCATAAATTATTGACTCAACTTAAAAACCCCTGGAAGCTTCGCCTCTTTTTTTTAACCAAACTACCGAGCTGCCTTTGGTGGGGTGTTTCCTTAAAATCCATTGATGCTCGTGTTGCTCAAGTGCAACTCCCCTATTCCTGGCGAACTCAAAACCCTTTCAAGTCCATATATTTTGCTGCTCAAATTGGAGCGGGTGAATTTGCCACTGGTTTACTATGTAAGCTTGCGATGGAAGGAAAGGGTTCGATCTCGATGTTAGCCATCAATGCTTCAGCAGAATTTACCAAGAAAGCGAATTCTTTAGTCACTTTTACTTGTAATCAGGGAGAAGAGGTTAGCGCAACCGTGGAAAAAGCAATAGCTACTCAAACACCACAAACCATTATCATGACGGCAGAGGGTGTGCAGGCAAATGGAGAAATCGTGTCACGGGTGAATATTACCTGGTCATTTAAAGTCAAGTAGCTTAGTCATTCGCGCTACAGTCTATCTAAATAAAATAAAAAGAGCCTAACCAACAAAACAATTAGATAGGCTCTTTTTAGAAACAATTAATACTTGTTTACTTATTCACGATCAGCTTCTGGGTAGCAATACCTTGTTGGCTTTCCAGCTGAATAATATACATGCCTTGAGCTAAGTCTGCAATTGATACATCCGTAGAAGTATTTCCCATTCCAAAAGATTGAGGCCGATTAAAAACCTGTTTACCTACCAAATCGTAAATTCTGATGGTGGCATCAAAGGCTTCTGCTGCATTTACCTGCAGATTAAAATTTTGACCCATGCGAACCGGGTTAGGTATAACCTGCCAATCATTTAATTCATCAATTGTAGGAATACTAGTAGTTGGATTTTCTCCTGTTCTAAATGTAATTACCTCTGAAAACTCAGAACAAGGATAGGCAGCATTATATGCTTTGACCCGGTATTTCCAACTTCTCCTTCCTGTCAAGGCAATAACCGCTACCGTATCTTTGACTAAAGCAATTTCCATAAAATCAGAATTAAAATCGAATAGCGAACGATCCACCTGTAGAAGGTACCATTCAGCATTGGGAACCGAATTCCAAACAAAGTTTACATTCTCATAACCATCGACCGTTACATCTGCTGCGGGAGTAATTAAAGGAATTGTTTCAGTGACAGGCGCAGTAAAGGCCGGAATACCGCTACTCATTCCTGAACGCCGACTGGAGTTCAAATCCCGCAGTACTTCTGTTTTCTGACCTTCTGTGAGCTCATAAGTATTACATGGCTCAAAGTAGCTCATGAGGTTGGTTTCCATAGGATCAATCAGCACAGAGTCTGGATCCATTGCACCGCCATTCCATTCTGTACAGCCAATTTGAGAAGGGTGAAAAGCAAATAAATAATCTGGTGGCGTATCGCAGATGCCATCACCTGCGGTCTGACAGTTACTGCCATCCATTTTTTCATTAGGAACTCCTCCTGGAGAATTATCACCTACTGGATTGCCATGTACAGAGGCATCCCAAACTTCCGCATCCCAACCGTTAAAAGGGTGAGGTAAAGTAAAAAAATGACCAACCTCGTGGGATAACACGTTGGGAATCAAAGCATATTGATTGTCACAAACAACATAATCAAAAGGAATATTATAAAAAGCTTGAGTAGTACCTACTTGTCCACCTGGTATATCTGCCACATAATAAATATTCATGGCATTAGGCACTTTTCTTTGCCGTAGAAAACCAGCATTCGCACTTGGGTTTGTATAAGCCTGCGTACTATTAATATACTTAATGCCTTGTTCATGCAAATAGAAATGAACATCAATTTGATTATAAAAATCATTCATTACACAAATGGACTCCAGGACAGTTGAGATGCTCGCTCCACCCGTTCCATCAGTTTCCCGAACAACTTGAGGCTGTACTTTCACGTAAGTTATCGCACCGCGCGTGTGAGCAATCTCACCGACTTCCTTGCGATTTTTAAACATTTGTTCTTTTAACAATTCCTGATCCGCGATGGATACACCACACCATGCGTGCTGAGCAAATGTTTGTATACCGGTTCCTAAAACAAATAAAACCGGAAGTAAAAAATTGAAAAATCTCATCAAATTAGGCTTTAAAAATGAATAAATCGAATAGAAAACAGACCTCTCTTACTTATTGTTGTCAGGTACTTGCAAAGTTAGGAAAAAAACGTGGCTTCTACTGTCCGCAATTAGTTAATCACTCTACTTCATTTCCCACTGTATAAGACCCCAAATTGAGATAAGTCCCCTATTCCATTAACAAAAAAATGTTTACATTTGCTGCGATTTTAAATAAACACCAAATTTTTCACCAAAAACACCAACCCAACAGATTATGAGTAAAGTAACCGTTGTCGGAGCAGGAAACGTTGGCGCTACCGTTGCTAATGTTTTGGCCCACAAAGACCTGGTAAACGAAGTTGTATTGTTAGATATCAAAGGGGACCTTGCTAAAGGCAAAGCTTTGGATAGCTGGCAACAAGCTCCTATTGACTATTATAGTACCAAAATTACTGGTACGGATGATTATAGAAAGACCCGTAAATCTGACATTGTTGTCATTACCGCGGGTATTCCCCGCCGGCCTGGTATGAGCCGGGATGACTTGATCTCTACCAATGCCAATATTGTTGCCTCTGTAACAAAGAGCATCCTAAAGTATTCCAAAAAGCCGATCATTATTGTGGTTTCTAATCCTTTGGATGTAATGACCTATGCGGCTCACAAGGTATCTAAGCTGGATCGTACCCGCGTTTTTGGAATGGCAGGCATCCTGGATACTGCCCGCTACCGAGCTTTCCTGGCTACAGAGTTAAATGTTTCACCAAAAGACATTCAAGCGGTGCTGATGGGTGGTCATGGTGATACAATGGTTCCTCTCCCTCGCTATACTACTGTTGCTGGAATTCCCGTGACAGAAATGATCGAAAAAGATAAACTAAAAGCTATTGTCGACCGTACTAAAGTTGGTGGTGGTGAATTAGTAAAACTTATGGGAACATCTGCCTGGTATGCACCGGGTGCAGCAGCAGCCCAGATGGTTGAGTCTATCATTCGAGACGAGAATAGAATTTTTCCTTGTTGCGTGCAGTTAGATGGCCACTATGGCATGAAAGACATCTTCCTGGGCGTACCGGTAAAATTGGGGCGTGAAGGAATTACGGAAACCTTAGAACTCAAACTGAATAAGAGCGAATCGAAATTATTGCAAAAGTCTGCCGAACATGTAAAAGAGGTCATGGAGACTTTCAATAAAATGAAAATTGCTTAATAAGGTATAGTAGTAGTAAAAATAAAAAAGGGCTTGACTAATCGTTAAGCCCTTTTTTATTTTATACCCTAATTATTTACGCGCTCTAAATATATCTTTATCGTTAGTAGGGTCAGAATAAACTATCTATTCTGTTAAGTGTTTAAATGCTAATCTTTCATGGATTTAAAGAAAATCAGAGTGAAACATGATTGACGATATAATTAGGCTAGACGTTCTCCGGGAAATGTATACAAACTCCGGTGAATCCTTACAAAACATTTCAGACCATCAACCCGTATTGCTGGTTTTTCTTAGGCATTTTGGCTGTTATTTTTGCAAAGAAGCAATGAATGACTTAGCACGCTTACGCCCAAAACTCGAATCAGTAGGGATCCGATTGGTTTTTGTTCATATGTCAGATTACGCGGTTGCGGATAAGTATTTTGATGATTTCAAGTTAAACGGCATTACAAGTATCAAAGACACCCAGCAACGATACTATCGAGCATTTGGATTATCAAAGGGTAGTTTCACTCAATTATACGGGTTGCGAACCTGGATGAGGGGGTTTTCTATTAAAAAGGAAAAAGGATACGCTATGGAAATGTCGAAAGCACTCGGAGATTCCACCCAAATGCCTGGTATTTTTTTACTCCATAAAGGAGCTATTAAACAAAAGTATATACACCGCACCGTTTCAGATCGTCCTGATTATGACAAAATGATTTCTTGTACCTTTGATTAACTTCTACCTTAGTAGCAATTTCACCAACTTAGTGGAAGTAATGACCTGGTGAGCGTCTATAAAAATTTAATTAATGATTGGCTATCGTTTTTCCCAATTTGTCCCCGGAGCAAATGAAGGTTCCATCTTTGAACAACTGTTGAAAATATTTCAAGAGCTGCTCGTCTATACATCAGGAGATGTAGCAGAGTCATTGAGCTGGTTAACGGAATTGGATAAGGAATATAAGCTTACAAATGAAGCGTACGGAATGGCCGATTTTATCCAGGAATTAATTGACAAAGGATATATTCGACAGCAAGATGCTCAAAACCCAAATTTTGTCCCATCTTCTAAAATGGAAATTGCGCTTCGCAAAAAAGCGCTGGAGGACATTTTTGGCGTCTTGAAAAAATCTAAACGCGGATCACATAATACCCGCTTTGGAGGGCAGGGTGATGAAAACACTGCAGACCGAAGACCCTTTGAATTTGGGGATAGCCTGGATCATTTGGCAATCTCAGAATCACTTCGAAATGCGCAAATCAATAATGGAATTGATGAATTCAAACTAACTCAAAAAGACCTGGAAGTACACGAGACGCTCTATCAAAGCCAAATGAGTACCGTCTTAATGATTGATATTTCGCACTCGATGATCCTCTACGGTGAGGATAGAATTACTCCGGCCAAAAAAGTGGCCATGGCTTTGTCAGAGTTAATTACTACCCGCTACCCAAAAGATACCTTGGATATTATTGTCTTTGGTAATGATGCATGGCAAATTGAAGTTAAAGACCTCCCCTATCTTCAGGTTGGCCCTTATCACACCAATACCATCGCAGGTTTAGAATTAGCGATGGATCTGCTTCGTCGTCGTCGCAATCCTAATAAACAAATCTTTATGATTACGGATGGGAAACCTACGTGTATGAAGAAAGGTAAAAAATATTATAAAAATAGTTTTGGGCTGGATCGTAAGATCGTCAGCCGAACACTTACCCTGGCCACCCGCTGTCGTAAACTGGATATACCGATCACTACCTTTATGATCGCCCAGGATCCCTATTTGGTCAATTTTGTGGATCAGTTTACCAAAGCCAATAATGGCAAAGCTTTTTACAGTAGTTTACAAGGGCTCGGAGAATTTATCTTTTTGGATTATAAAAATAATAAGCGAAAACGTCGCTAACTACACCTTCATCTTATAACAGTACAAATGTAAAAACCCGGCAGCTGAGATTTCACAGCTGCCGGGTTTTTAATTATCAAATCTAGATAAGCTAACTAGGATAAATCAACAAATATTT
>CBDUIU010000100.1:0-9511 GCA_965367335.1 uncultured Saprospiraceae bacterium | reverse complement strand
GCAAATTATTTTTTGGTACACGGACTTGATTGAACCAGATACGACCGTTATCAACACCATTTAATCCCAATTTATAGCCAGAATCCTCCACTCGAACTCCTGTCAATAATTGTCCCCACTCATCTCGTAAGGGTACCAAAATAGCATGTACACCCTGGTTTTTGCCTTCCACTATGAGCTGTGCAAAAACAGTGGCTAACCGGCCATGTAAAGCATTACCAATGTATTCTTTTCCAGCGGCTTCACTAGGGGAATGGATAATAATTTCCTTCGTATTCGCATCATAAGTGGCAGTGGTTTCCAATCCGCGGACGTTAGAGCCATGCCCAGTTTCCGTCATTGCAAAACATCCAGGCAATTCGAGCTTACCAATAGCTTCCAAATATTTATCATGATGCCGTTTAGTTCCTAGCCAATGAATGGAACCTCCAAATAATCCAAATTGAACACCAAACTTGATCGTCAAACTCAGATCATGGTAACCTAACATTTCAAAGATGGCAGCGTAGGAACCCATGTCATCCTTCCCACCATTAGCTTTTGGGTAAGAATAACTACCTAATCCTTGCTTAGCCAGCAGCTGACACCACTCTAAGACTTGAAGTCGATAGGTTTCTTTATCCCTTAAAGTTTGATAAGCAAAAGCGGGATCACTCAGAAGTGTACGCATCCGTCGACGAAGCTCTGCATATTCATCATCCAGGATCGACTGCATTTTCTTGATATCAAAAGAGCATTGACGGATATCATTATCAGATGTTATGGGATTAAACAAGCGATGTAAAGTCTCCGGAGCAATCGATAATGTTTCTGCTAACTCTTCCAATGCAATTCTCGTTTTAGGCGATCGCCAATTGGTCTGACCATTACTGGTTTTACTGCGCTCAGCCATTTCAATACCAAGCTCTGCCATGGAGTGAACACGATCTTCAGGTAGCGAAGCAACTGTCTTTTTTAACAAGGTAACCCATTGTTTAAAAAGAGCTGGTGAGGGCGGATTTTTAGGATCACTCCATTGATTTAATAGGGATATATCTTTTTCGGATAAAAACTCTAATTGAGCAATTTTATCACGAATTAATTGAAGCTCAGTAGGACTAAGCAAATTGTCTGACCAACCGATATAATAAAGAGGAAGAAGACAAAGTACACCTGGGGAATAAGATTCACTGGGAGGAAGAGCAATCATTAGGTAAGGTATTTAATTATAACAAAAGTGTCCTTATAAAATACCAACAAGTGAACAAAGAATAGGTTTGAAAGATATAAATAGATGTCACTCTGAAAATTTCATCAAAAACTAATTAAGGTTTCATTTCGGAGCGACATCTATTTAATTAATCGAATACTTCTTTCACTAATCTCTGTTTAACCACCAGCCTAACCAAGCACCTGTAAGCCCCCATTGGACAAGTGCATCTATTAAGTAAGGAATACTATTGGTTTCATACCAAACACTATCCAAGTAAGAAATGGTAAGATAACCGATTAATCCAACTGCAAGTGACCCCAGGATGGCAGATTGAAAGTCGGGTTTCTCCATTTTCATGAGAAACCAAGCCAATAAAAAAACAGCAAGAAAATCAATAATGAATCCCCTAAAAAGATTCATACCGAAATTTAGATTGAATGCTTTACGATAAGAAACCACTGCCCAGGGTTTACCAAGTTGTTGGGTCATAAATGCCTGCTCCTCTTCAGCAGATGCCCCTGGTTCTACTCTTGGAAGAAAATAGGTTCCGTCTTCGGTTAGATTTGCGTTAAGTACTTCCAGAATAGCATCTTGATTTGGCGTGTACTGAGAACCTGAAGCGTGAACATTTAATAGTCCAAAAGAAAGGAATTGCCAAAAGAAAAGGATCAAGCCCCCAACGAGTGCTCCAATAATTAATTTTTTCATGGTTGTTTGTTTTGTTTACGAATTATGGAAAATGTATTATAAACAGATCATGATGATATTTTGAGTAAATATAATCAAAAAGTTTATTTCGGCTTAGGCAGCAGAACAATTTATTCACATATTCGCAAAAAAAAAGAAACCTCTGAAATCAGAGGTTTCTCCTTTTAGGGGGTAAATGTCTGTTCGTTTTCTCGTGACTGTATGTTTAAAAAACCCCATTATAATTAATTCATCAACAGCTAAATGTTTACTTAATAGCTAGATTAAGGTCAAGCATCTGTGGATGTTCAATAGTATGGAGTTTGAAAAAATACGTTACAACGAACGTAGGTCTTGGAATGATCTCATTGATCTATTCGTGTGAGGAGTATAAGTTCAAATACATATTAGCAAATTAAGTGCCAAATTAAATCCTGATTATCAGTTTAGTAAAAATTAAATATTATAGTTATTTGTTAGTTACAGGAAAAAATTAAGGTCTCCTTGTGAGAGACCTTAACTCAGTAGTATAACACTTGGGGGTCAAGGCCAGGGCAAACTGGCCTTTTTTAAGGCTTTGGAGGGAAACAACATTGTAGCGCCTCAGGAATTTGAGTTTGAGGTGTCGTTTCTGAAGGAGATCGATTAAGCCTTAAAGCATTTACTCTAGACTTGTTTTTTTGTAGGTTTTGAGGCTGCGTTTGCTGTATTTCTTCGGGAAATTTCCAATCTTTTTCTAATACTTCACCTGGAATTGGAGAGTTGAAAAGTAGGACCAGCAACCACAGAAATAAAATAGTTAAGAGATACTTTGCCATGATTCAATTTTTTCTAGCCAACACAGGTGAACGAAAATACGTTCGCGCCTATTGGGGGCTCATGATGCTTTAAAATCGATCGCTGGGATTAAAATCTGTTGATGGGTCTTCGCTTTACAGGAAACTAGGTGTGCGTTAATGCGGAGTTCGGGTAATTGTCGTTATTTGTCTTGTATAAGCTGCGAAAGCCTAAGAAAATCTAGCTCACGCGCTTAACATATTACTACAAAAAACTATGCCAAAAAATTATAATAAGTTCCTAATTTCTTTAGTATTCACCTAATTTGTTGAAATACTCTCCTACCTATATCATATTTTGAATAAACTAACGCGCTCACAAAAAAAAGACCACCCAGGGAGGGATGGCCTTTCTACAGACTATGAGAGAACCGCTATGAGAGGAAAAGTTTATCTCGCTTGATCGTAGTTTATGGAATAATAATATTGATGTGGTTTGAAGTTTTGAGCATAAGAGAATAACTAAATTCTTCACATCTCATCCAGTTTGTTAAGTCTATACTTTTCAATTGTACGAATGAGTTTAGTATGGTAATTTTTATCGGTCGCATAACCCGCTGATTTCAGCCCAGCAGCCCAGGCTTTATAATCCTTCCCATGCTGCTTTAACCCTTGATAACGTTTACCTTGTAAAAGCTTACTATGCGCCCGCCAGCTTTCCAAATCAGATTTAAACTTGCGGAAAAAATCTTTATGATGATCATCATATGCATTGGTACAATGTCCCTTAGCACAACGACGGCTGAAACACTTAATACCAAAGAAATTTTTGTTCTTAGTAGCTAACTTACTCTCTCCAGCCCGGCTTTCAATTAGCGCCTGAGCCATTTTAATGCTGGCCGGAATTCCGAATTGATGCATTTCCTCCACTGCAGTGGAAGCATATTTTCGAATAAATGCCTTGGCTTTACGCACATGTAATTCGTCTGAAGCTAAGGGCGCATAAGGGTTTTTTAGCGACTGTTCAGACAAAGAGGTCTGCTGCGCTTGCCCTTGCTCCTGATTATCTTCTTCATCAACAAACACACTCATTGGTGCCTTTAAAGCAAGATTGAACTGCATGTCTTTCTGTAATAAAACATAAGCTGCCAACACTACTAAAGAAATTCTAAACCAGGGCAATCGCTTAAGTTCTACTTCAGGAATTCCAAAATTCCAATTGTTCAGTTGCGGACGAATACGATCCAAATGGTTTTGTACTTCCTCGAACAGCATCTGCATGCGTTCCATGATCGTTGGTTCTTCGGGATGAGTGATCAATACTGGTGTAACTCTTTCAAATACCGGAGGCCGTTGCTCTGATGCTGTATTGTTCTGAAAATTATCCTTTTGACCTTGAGGTTGCTCCCGATTACCTCGAACATCTTCGATTTCAAACGGAATTTCTATATTATTTTTTCTCATGATGTTTGCTTTAAAAGACCCTTATTCCTTAAAAAATCCAACGTTCTGTTTATTGTACAATACAAATGTAAAACGATTTGTTTTATAAAACAACTTTTTAAAACAAAAAATTTTACTTTCCACATAAGTCATTGATTATCAATAAACTATTTTTAAAACTATTTTATTCCTGGTTATTTTATTATTTTCGCGGCCAGTATACTGTCTATCAGAGAAGAAATAGCTTAGCTATTTTTTCATTGGTGTTTATTAATTGACTGGAACTCTAATTGAGTTCTCAACCCACCATACTATGTTATTAAAAGATAAAGTTGCCCTGATCACGGGCGGTTCACGCGGTATTGGCGCTGCAATTGTCCGGAAATACGCTGAGCAAGGTGCTACGATTGCTTTTACTTACCACTCGTCTTCTGACAAGGCCAATGCAATCGTTGAGGAAGTAGTAGCTATGGGCGTACAGGCTAAAGCCTATCAATCGGATGCTAGTGATTATGCCCAGGCCGAACAATTGATAAAAGATGTCCTGGCAGATTTTGGTCGCATTGATATTTTGATCAATAATGCCGGGATCACCCGTGATAACCTGATGCTACGTATGAGCGAGGAACAATGGGATGAGGTTATTAATACCAATCTGAAATCTGTCTTCAATTTAACCAAACATGTAATGAGGCCCATGCTCAAAAGCCGTAGTGGCTCTATTATCAATATGAGTTCTGTAGTAGGTGTTTTTGGTAATGCCGGGCAGGCCAATTACGCAGCATCAAAAGCAGGTATTTTTGGATTTTCCAAGTCGATTGCCAAAGAAGTAGGCTCCCGTGGAATTCGTTGTAATGCCATTGCTCCAGGTTTTATCGCCACAGAAATGACAGATGAATTGGATGAAAAAGTCAAAGAAACTTTTCTTGCAGGTATTCCACTGAAACGCTGGGGACAAGCAGAAGAAGTAGCAGATTGTTGTGTTTTTCTTGGCTCCGATATGTCCACCTATATCTCTGGGCAGACCATTAGTGTTTGTGGAGCACTGAATTGCTAAACTGACGATAACTGCTTTCGTGGGAGTAATATACCACAACCTTTTTCTGAAAAATAAGAGAAGCATTACAAATTTCTTTGCATGAATCGCACTGCACTCATTATTATTACCTGTTGTTTGATGCAGATGTCGTGCTGGTCTCAGTCTAAATGGTTTGTGGGGTTCCGTGCCGGAGCCAGCATTTCCTATAATAACCTGAGTATAGATATATCCCAGAACGAGATCATCTCCCGGTATAATCTGGGTGGGTTGTTGTTGAGCATTCCGCTAGAATACCAATATTCAGAAATGTTTTCTTTGGTTTCCGGAATTACCTATTCCCAAAAAGGCACCTCCATTGAAGTGCGAAACCATGGAGCCCGTTCTACTTTTCAAAATACTTTTGTGGTTGATTATCTCCAAATTCCGCTCAGAGGAAAACTAGCGCTTCAACTGAATCGTTTCCAACTTTATTTATCGGCTGGCTTGGCTGTTGGTTATGCAACGGATTTGAAACGCATCACTTCCATTGGGGTAGAGACCGCAAAAACTTCTAAGTTGGATTTTCGTGCTTCGGGTATTCGCCGTATTGATTTAAACCTGTTAGGTGGGGGCGGATTTCAAGTAGAAATCACCAATAGAAAACGGTTGTTTGTGGAGATGTTATTTAGTGCAGGGGCATTAGACATCGACCGGCATTCAGACCAGGAAGTGTATAATCAGGGTTATGCGGTAACTATGGGTATGATGATGCCCGTGGGAAAAAATTAACGGCCATTAAAATTCAGATCTACCCTATTCAAAAATAAATTTCTTTTCCCCACTATTCCCGTAACAAGAATATTGCATTTCCAAACAAAAAATTTCCATTCTCCCAGAATCCTCTAAACAGTGGATTGTCCACCATATAAATTACTTCTCCCTTACCCATTTCCTGGACACCAAACACCATATTATTGTTCATGCGCTTTTTCACACGAGAACCAGCAAAACCGTAAATCGTCAACTGCTCTCCTGTGTAAGCCACATTATTCGTTTTTTTCAACAGTTGATAGGTTTGAGTATTGGTTTTTAAAGAAAAGTAATGTTTGGGTAATCCGTATGCCAAAGGGTGTGTATTGTCGACTTCTAACTTCACGATAGCTCCGGGCATTTGATTTACCACACTGCGGCGCTCGCTGCCATGATAGGGTAATAAGCGGGCTTCCAATTCCAGGTTATCCCGCTCTCGATCAGCAGCACTCTTATCAGAGTTTTTAGCATATTTGGTTAGGTAAAAACCATTCTTGTCTTCAAACTGTCGAAGTGCCCGACCCATTGCGATCAGGTTACCACCTCTGCGTATCCATTGTTTAATTTTATCCAGGCTAGAGCTAGTGAGTTTCCCGCTATACGAGCCCTCCGGAAGAATGAGCACATTATAATCATCTATATTAATACGTTGAAAATCTTCTGGGGCAATTATACCTACCGGATAGTTAATTTTCTGTTCAAAAAAATACCAGACCTGTCCAAATTCGAGCGCAGACACGCCTTCTCCGCCCAACACTAAAACTTTTGGCGCACTTAACAAACGTATTGCGCTAGACCCTAAATCTGGCCCTTTATCCGTAAAACCTGTAACTGCTTCCATTACCTTGATGTTTTCCTCAACACTTAACGCACGGATTATTTTCGGCAATTTATTTACCAGCGTTTTATTGTCTGCCCGAGTAATAATCAAGCTGCCTCGAGGAATGCTTTCGCCATTCAATCTAAACTCCGTATCCGCACATCGCACTCTAACCTGGTTTTGATACAGTTCCCCCAACATTTTAGCTACACGAATAGATTCCCAGGGAATTATGTAAGCGTAAGGCATCTTAGCCGCAAGGTTATTTGTGGAATTTTTGGAAAAAACAAATGGTTCTTTAACCTCCAGTTTTTCTTCCGTTGCATAAGCTTGCAAACCATGCGCATAAGGTAATGCCCAGGCCGTAATATCATAAGTCAGTGAATCCACCAACATGGCTTCCGGGTCAAACAATACTTGTACAAAAACTGAAAGCGGTTGATACGCTGAAATCACAAGGTCATTTTCCGATAAAGTAAAACCTGTTTTTTTCGCCGTCGTATAGTCATATCCGGTTACTTTTTTATTCGTACCGGCTCGGCCATAACGGATCTGATTTTTATCCAACAAATCGCAAAGGCCCTTTAAACGGTTAGTGCCATTATCTGCCTTTACTACATAACTATGATATTTCCCTACCGGTTTCTCTTTAGCCTTTTTGAAATATTCTGAAAAGGATTTATTCAATCGCTTGCTGTTTTTCGCTCCTACTTCTACGGTGGATAAGCCTGTGGTAACGTGGTGAGCAATTCGATCACTTAGTCTAAGTGTATCGCCGTTAAGCATCTGAATGGCTAAACCAGCGCGGCTATGCCCCCCTTGTTCATAGGTCATACCTACGGCCCCATGGAAGGTCGGATAGGTATCGCCATAACTTGGATAGAACAGATCAAATACTTCCCGGGTAAAATATAACCATCCGTTCTTATCAAAGTAACGGGCATTATTTTTTCCAATATCCATCTGGAAATCAGACTGAAAATCAGTGATATATGTATGAAAAGGTTGGGCAGCAGGAGCAAAGTAATAAGGATCGTTATAATACATTTCGTGAAAATCCACATGGATATGTGGCATCCATTGGTGGTATATCTTCATTCGCTGTTCTGTTTCCACCTGAGTTTGCCAGGCCCAATCTCGGTTGAGGTCAAAAAGGTAGTGATTAACCCGGCCACCTGGCCAGGGCTCATTGTGTTCACGCACCTGGGGTGCTACATTGGGTGCTACATTTCCAGTATTTCGGTACCAATGCGTATAGCGGGAAAAGCCATCCGGATTGAGCGAAGGGTCAATAATGACAATAGTATGCTCCAGCCAGCTTTGTACATCCGAGCGATCTTTCCTCAATAATTCATATAATGTAGGGCAAGCAGATTCCGTAGCACCTGCCTCATTGCCGTGTACCCCATAACTCAGCCAGACCACTGAAATATCATTAATTTCACTTTTCCCTTCAACCAAACCTGTTTTTTTCAAATGATCTAAGCGTATCTGTTCCAATCGCTGAATATTTTCCGCTGAAGATACAATCGCATACAGTACTGGGCGCCCCTGATTAGTTTTGCCATATTCCTTAAGCACCATTTGCGGGCTACTTTCCGCTGCATATTCAAAATAATCCACGATCTGATGATGAAGAGTGAATTTTGACCCGCGTTCTCGCTGGAAAAAGTACTCTGGGCTTTGTAGCTGGGCAAAAACAGAAATTGAGTAAAGGCAGCAAAATAATAATGTGAGCAGGGCTGAAAATTTCATTTATTTGTATTGATTGAGAAGGGAAAAGGGATAATAAAAGCTAAAAGGGATGTCCGGATAGCAATCCGTAAAAAAAGAATCTAAAAAATGCGAAGATAGTGATAATGGTAGAATTTGGAAAACCACTGCTAAACTGGTAATTCTGGTACAAAATCCTTATTTTCGCGGCGCCAACCTCAGGTGGGCAGGCTCTGACAATATTACCAAACTTTTGTATCAACTGGTAAAACACATTATTAATGATTAACCTGATTTTATTTGGCCCTCCGGGCTCTGGTAAAGGTACGCAAGCTGCCAAGTTAGTAGATCAGTACGATTTGCTACACATTTCAACTGGTGACCTATTTCGCTATGAAATTGGTAATGAGACTCCCCTTGGCCTACAGGCAAAAAGCTATATGAGTAGAGGTGAATTGGTTCCGGATGAAGTGACGATTGGCATGCTGCGAAATAAAGTAGAAGCTAACCCCGATGTTCAAGGGTATATTTTTGATGGTTTTCCCAGAACGATCCCGCAAGCAGCAGCATTAGATGCTTTGTTAGCGGAAAAAGGCCAGGCAGTAACCGGCTTGATTGCCTTATCCGTAGATGATGAAGAGATTGTAAAAAGGTTGTTAGAACGGGGTAAAACTTCTGGACGTGCGGATGACTCCAAGGAAGAAGTGATACGCAACCGGATCGAAATATATAAAAATGAAACGTCTCCCGTATTTGACTTTTATGCCAAGAAAGGAAAGTCACAAACCGTACACGGTATCGGATCAATTGATGAGATCTTTGGTCGTTTGTGTGAGGCCATTGATGACTTGAATGGATAAGCCTTAGAACACAAAACTACCAATTGTTATTACAAAGATTATTTTTTTGCTTTGCTAAAAGATCAACCGGGTTATAATACAGCATTTCGATGGTTTGTGAAGCTCTAAAATTCATCCTGTGCAAAAATCAATAATCTGTGGCTATACAAAACTTCGTCGATTATGTCAAAATTTGCTGTCGTTCCGGGAACG
>CBDUIU010000099.1:0-9644 GCA_965367335.1 uncultured Saprospiraceae bacterium | reverse complement strand
CATGGTAAAATTAGTTTTTCCACCAATGGAATTGAAACAGGGATAAAACGATAAAAAGTAAGGATGAACGGGAGTAGGGCTACATAGGTGTTTTGACTTAAACAACGAGTACATTTCTGTCTGGCGGGAACAGACAAGCTGATAAATGAACATATTCTAAAGGCAATTTTTAAATTTTATTCTATCATAAAATCATAAACCACCGGTGGGCCCGCTAGATACGGGCCTGCTTTTTTTCTAACTTCTGCGTGAAATAAATCTTGTTGATAAGTTGCTAACTTTTCCACATCATCAAAAGCAACCATTAAGGCCACTTGATAATTCGTTTTCGCCCTGGGATCATTTGTATCAATAGGTACTCCGACCTGCACCTGATTGGCAGATTTTACGGCATTCAAACTTTCTGCTAATGCTAACAATTCTTTTATATCATTTGCTGAATAGCCTTTTTTGAGTTGAAAAAATACAAGATGCATTAACTCCTTTTTAGGGGCATTCAGTGCAGTGAGTTGCTGCTGGGTTGCTTCTAACAAAGCATTAGTTTCTACGAGTTTCTTTTCGGCATCAGCAAGTTTATCTTCAGTTTTCCGGTCTTTACAGGTGGTAAATAGAACGATAGAGCAAAAAACTAAAAAGGCCATTTTTTTCATAAGACATATTTTATAACAATAATACAAAATCTCTCTGATCCCTCTTTAATCTAAACAACTTATAAAGTCCAAGCCAGCTAAGCTATCCAAAAATAAAACGCCATAAATAATTTTATCCAGGCTAATCTAAAAGAAAAACCCGGCAAGAGCCGGGCTTTCCCCTTGACAACTAAGTCAATATCACAGGGCGTCATTCTTACAAAAACTATTACTAATTTATTATTTGTGCTTTCAAGAAATCTACATTACTGAATAATTACGTATAAATAGATACGAATACCAATAGCTAAGTGGATGAAAGTAACCTAAAAAAACTATCTTGCACACTTAGAATAACTTATGCCTTCCTCATTACAGCGCGACGAACAGATCGAAAAAACGATCATTAAGCTGCTTGCTCAAGCGGACAGGAAGGCGGTATCACTGGCTTACCAGCATTATGGAGATGCGGTCTATGGTATGATCCTCCGAGTGATCCCGGAAAAAGAACAAGCTCAGGAAATATTGCAGGATGTATTCATCAAAGTTTGGCAAAATGCTCAGAAATACGACCGGAGCAAGGGTCGGCTATTTACCTGGCTAGCTAATATTGCACGTAACACAGCGATTGACCGTACGCGTTCAGCCCGATTTAAAAGAGAAGGAAAAACCGGTTCCTTTGAAAATCTCGTATCTAAACATGAAGAGCTTGGGGAAGAAATGAATATACAAGATAGTGGCCTCAAAAAGGTCATTGATGGATTGGATGAAAAATATCGAATCCTGATTGACCTGGCGTACTTTCAAGGTTATTCTCAGCGGGAATTAGAAAAAAAATTAGATATCCCCCTCGGTACGATTAAATCAAGATTACGACAGGCAATCATTCAACTGCGAGAGTTACTCGGTCATGAGGGTATCCAAGGGGCCGGGATTATCTTATTACTTTCAATCTTAGAAAACTACTTAAATTAAGAAAAAGATAAGTGGATATTAAAAATTACATAGCATCCGGAATTTTGGAACATTATGTTCTAGGTCTGCTTTCCAATCAGGAAAAACTGGAGGTAGAAGCTTATGTGAAAAAATATCCTGAAATACGGGAAGAGTTAGAGCGAATTGAAATTGCTCTGGAAGATTATGCGAGGCTGAACGCTGTAACAGCTCCCGCTGACATGTCAACACGGATTGAAAATCAACTTGATGCTTTAAGCAATAACAAATCGTCGAATGATGATTCTTCCAATAACAGCTCCAGCTGGGGGCAATTGTTGGGTTGGTTGTTTGGTGCCTTATTTCTTATCTCTGCTTATTTCGCTTATCATTTTTACCAAAAGCATTTAACAACTGAAAAAATTCAACAAAACACTTCCCAACAATTGAGTGACTTGCAAACTGCTTGTGATTCTACCAGTCAGGAAAACACATTTTTACTTCAGCAGTTGCAAATTCTTCGTGAAGGTGATAACAAGATTATTGCCATGAAAGGTACAGACAAAGCCCCACAGGCACTTGCTAATGTCATTTACAATCCTGAAAATCAAAAAACTTATCTCGACATTAAAAATATGCCGCCACCACCTGCCGGGAAACAATATCAGCTTTGGGCATTAGTTGATGGCCAGCCGGTAGACATGGGTGTTTTTAATATTGTCTTGAGTAATGGTTTTCAAGAAGTGCCATTTATTCCGAATGCCGGTGCCTTTGCCGTAACACTTGAAAACCAAGGAGGAAGTCCAACACCTACTTTGTCTGAAATGGTTGTAATTGGAAGCCTGGGTTAATCTTTGATCAACCAATTATAGCGTACAGGCCTTGCATTGCTTTCAGTAAAGTGACAGATCTTTCGACAGCTCGCCTCCCTTTAAAAGATTTCCAAACGAATTCATAATAAAAAAAGACACCTGCCAGATCTTTATCCAACAGGTGTTCCTAAATTAGGTAATACTATAATACGTTATTAAGTTTAGCTGCCGAAAAATCGCATTCCGGAGACTACTTGTTCTGCTGCATTTTTAGGACTTGCCAAAATAAGATTGGTTGCACGACAATCTTCATCATAACATTCCTCAAAAATTGCATCCAATTCATCTTCATTATTGATCGTTACGACTTCGCCATCATTCATCGTTACCGATAAAGGGAAAATAATTTCGATATCATTTCCACCAGGATTATTTTCTTCATAACTTTCAATTAGTGTTGCTAACTCATGAGTATTGTTAACAATGTGATTTGTACTATCAATTCGGATTGTAATGGGATAATTGATGGTAAAGCATTCATCAAACGCATACTCACAAGCATCAAAGGCATCCTCCAACTCTTCATCATTATTGAGAGTGATTCTTGTACCGTCCATAATGATTTCAACGGGATAAGCTAAAGTGACATCTTCGTTGTTATCTTCATTAGCCTCATACCAGTCGTTAATAGCCGTAAAAAGTGTTTCAAAGTCATGCACAGTTAGGCTATTTCCTTCAGGAAACAAAATAGTGATCGGATATACAAAATCAAAACAAAACTCCTCCACCTCATCATCACTTTCATTCTCTTCCCATTCGTTAAAACAATATTCAACCAATTCTACTAACTCATCTTCAGAGCCAATGCGTTGAGTGGCACCGTCAACAATAACCCTGATTGGGAAACGAAGGCTTGGGTAATCCGTTGCATCGGGATTGTCTCTTTCCCATTGTTCGATAAAAGAGATTAAACCTTCTTCATTATTAAGTAAAACAAATCCATTATCCGGCAAATCAATTGTTAATGGATAAACAAAAGCAAAACATAACGAATCCTCATCCGTGTTCATAACTCGTTGGGTCGCGTTTTTATCTGTACTGCCCGGATTCGCAGGAGTAGTTGTCGTATTTGTTGTTTTTATTTCTTTGCCTATTTCATCATCCTTAGAGCAAGAAGTAAAAATGGCCATTGCCAGTACAAATAAGAAACATAAGCGAAAGATTTTTTTTGATAATAACATACAAATGGGTTTTTAAATTTAAAAATAAAAGTTGAGTGCATGTCGAGTTCACGTCATACAGATGGCAATGATTAAATGAAATGAAGTTTAAATTTTGCTCAAAGAGCTATCAAGTAATTTTGTGTTGTTTGCCTGTTGATATATTCAAGACAGATCGAATTTTCACATCCCCTATTTTTAATAAAAATTAATTTTTATTTCTCTCCACGCTCTCGCAATCATTGATGAATTTCCCGAACTTTTCCTCAGTCCGCACAAATGTATAGCCAAATTGATCGGGTAATAATAGAAAAGGCATACGCAGAGTAGGGTACTGCTTTTTATGTATATGTTCGTTTTCCCACTTATCCAATAAAGCAAATAGTTCTTCATCACTTCTAACGGACTTCTCTTCTCCTTGGGGGAAAACAACCCAAACTGGATAACTAAAAGTGAAACAGAGCGCCTCCTGTCCATTCTTTTTTATTTGATGAAGGGCATTAATAGGGCTGTCAGAGCTTAGAAAATCATTTGGAGTATCGATTAACTTACTATGCTCATGCTTCCCTGAAACAGCTAAAAACAAGAGCACAATTGCCAGGCAAAATAAAAAACGGAAAAGTTGGTCAAGTTTGAACATAATCATTTGTTTTAAAAGTTCTCAGGGTATGCCAATGACAAGACATACAAAACAATAAAAAACTAATTTGAAATTTGGACCTTGAAGCTGACTAATTTTTATTTTCCAATCATTTAGCCCGCTTACATATTCAAGACAGGTGGGATTTGAGATTCCCCTATTTTAATTACATTTTTTTTTTAAAAATTAAAAGTATAATAAAGAGAAGGGAGTACTCCTACAAGAGAGACGGGATCTAATTGCTCATCATTGGCCATTGAACTATAACGAACGCGATGGAAGGCTGGGTTCTTGCGGCCATAGACATTATATAACCCCAATTTAATGCTATGACGATTAAATTTCATATTCAGGCTTAGATCTAACCGATGATACGTTTTAGAGCGAAAACTATTAAGCTCCAGCTCTTCTTCCGGTCGTTCTTCTAATGAATTAACTACCGGGTAATCACTTTCAATACTTAATATTGGGTATGGAGATCCATAAACCCAGGTCATACTGCCTTGAAGCCAGGAGTTAAACTGGTAAGTAGCGGAAAGGTTAAGTGTATGTCTGCGATCATAAGGAGCGCTAAAAGATTTTCCATTATTTAAATCTGGGGACTTTCTTTTTGACCAGGCTAATCCATAATTAGCCTGCACAATGATTCGTCGAGTTTTTTTACTCAAACTCAATTCCCAGCCATACGCTTCTCCTTCACTGATAAATAAAAAATCTTCAAGCGTTTGTCCATCCAGGTCAATTTCTTCCAAGGACTGATACAGTTGCGCTAAATCGCGGTAATACAATTCGGACTGAAGTCCCCACCCTTTTTTACCTTTATAACTATATCCAAAACCATATTGCCAGGCATCCCCTGGTTTCAAGTTTTTAGATGCAGGTAACCATAAATCATCCAGGGTACCAACAGAATAAAGGTTGATCAATTGCATGTACTGAACCATCCGGTTTGCGGAAAGGTGGAAAGCACTGTTTGAACTATTTTTATAATGGATAGCCATCCTTGGTTCTGGACGAAAATAGGTTTTGTCAGGATGGAGAAAAGCCGATAGCCGTATTCCGGCGTTGAGGCGCCAGGATTGGCCGAGGCGCCAGTCATCTTCCAGGTAGATATTCCATTCAGGAATATTTAATTTTGGACGATCATACAAGCGTTTAATTTCTTCTATTTGAACGTCTTCTTCAAAATCAAGTGCGGTTAATACAGATTGGAAATCATGATTCACCCATCCTCCGCCAAAGCGAATATAATGTTGAGGGATCGGGTGATAATCAAAATCAACCTGTCCTCCTATATCTTTAATCCCAGAATAAATTTCTGCGAAAAAAGAATTTATAGTAATATCATTATTAAATCTAGAAGTAAACCTTTCAAACAGTGTATTGGTAAACTGGTACCGGCTATGGCTTAGTGTTGTATTTAAAAACAATTTATCACCGAATACATGATTCCAGCGCAAAACAAAAAGTCGATTGCCCCATTTTACCTCATTTATCTCTTCGTCCCTTATCTCCTCATCTGAATCGTCAGTCAATTTAAATTCATATCGGTCTCTACCTTGATAGTAACTAAAGTAAAAGCGATCTTTTTCCGAAAAAGTGTAATTGATTTTACCATTGACATCATAAAACCCATAATCATGGCTTCCTTCTTCCGTATCACTTAAGGCTTCTTTATTGATAACAGAAAGTAGCAAATCAAACATTGAATGTCTTGTTGTTACTAACACTGCTCCTTTTCCTTTTGCAAAAGGGCCTTCAATGGTCGCTTTTGCACTAATCAACCCCAAGCCTGCTTCACCACTCCATTTCTTTTGATTGCCTTCCCGTGTACGAACATCGAAGATGGAAGATAATCGTCCTCCGTACTTAGCGGAGAAACCACCTTTGATCAACTTTGCACTGCGAATTGCCGTTGCATTATAAATAGAAAAGAATTCAAACAAATGATTCGCATTGTACAACGGAACTCCGTCAAACAGCATTAAATTTTGGTCATTATTACCGCCCCGGACAAACATTCCTCCAAAACCATCTACTCCTGACTGTACGCCTGCTGCTTGTTGCGCTATCCTTAAAACATCTGGCTCTCCTGCCATAGCTGGGACTGCGGTGATTTTCATTGGGTCTACTGCAGCTATTCCCGGGTTCTGATCGATTACACCCTGTCCATCTTTATTTTCTGAAACTACTACCTCATCCAGTTCAATGCTCCGTTGCAAAGCAATCCTTAATTGCTGACTTTGGTTGAGGTGAATTCTTTGTTCAACCTCCCCACTTCCCAGGTAATTGACCTGCAACGTTATCTCACCGGCGGGCAACGTCAGGCTAAAAAATCCATATTCGTTAGTATAGGTTCCTTTTTGATGTTGTGGACAAAATATGCTGGCGCTGATCAGCTCTTCTCCAGTTGCCTGGTCTTCTACGTACCCACTAACGGTAAAATTTTGTGATGGTTTAGTTAAACGAAATAGAATCAACTGTTCATCTTCATAGCGAAATCCAACACCAGTATTACGTAAAATCTTTTGAAGTAAGGCTTCTGTTGTTATCTCTTTTTTCGAGATAGAAATAGTTTGTTGGGCTTCAAAAAAGCTGGAACTAAAAGCAATGGGAATTGCAGTTTGATCAGAAAGTTGTTGCAATGCTTGGGCAATGGATACCTTTTTTACCTGGAAATCAATCGGGACTTCCAAAGCATTTTGTGCTTGTATGGAAAGGCCTGATAAAAAAACGACTAGGAAGTAATAGTATCTCATTGACAACGGCCTTCTTTTAATTGAAATGTTTTTTCATTAAGGTCCACCAACTCCATTCCGAAGACGGTTGCAATGGTATTCAGAATGTACCTTATACTTTTTTGTTTAAATGTAGAAGTAAATAAACATTTTGCCATGTCTTTGTTAGCCAACTGAATTTCCACTTTATACGCTGCCTCTAATTCCTGGAGCACCTTATCAAGCGATTGATTATTAAAAACCAACAATCCAGTTTGCCAAAAGAGTGCATTGTCAATTGGGTAGTCCAGCTTGACCACCGTATTTTGAGACCTATCAACCTGAGCCTGCTCACCAGCAATCAAGATAACCTGAGCAGTTTGATCATTATTGTCCACCTGGACTTTCCCTGTTCTTACTTGTACCTGCATAACTGATTCACTTGACACATCTCTCACATTAAAACTAGTTCCCAATACCCGAACCGTACCCGAAGAAGTATAGACGACAAATGCTTGCTGTGGATTTTTTTCAACTGCAAAAAAGGCCTCCCCTGTCAGTTTGACCTCACGCAAATCGCCACTAAACTTAGTAGGAACCTGTAGCGTAGTATTTTCATTTAACCAAACCTTTGAACCATCCGCCAGCTTTATTTCCTTTTTTTCACCTGTTACGGTAGCAATAGTTTCCCATTGAATGTTGTTGCTAAACCATTGACGCAATACAAATCCGCCAACCAAAATAATCATGGCCGCCACGGCTATTCTTACCCAAGGCGTTCGTCTCGGGTTCAATTGCCGTACAGGAGTTGATGTTTCTGCTTCTGCAATACGTTTTTCCAGCAACGCAAAATCGGCATCAGTGTCGATCTCTGGCAAATCGGAAGGCTGGTAATTATCACTCATAGTCCAGGCCTTTTCAACTGAACCTGCGATCTGCCGATTTTCAACAGACTTTGCCAACCAGTCGTCCAACTGTTGTTGCTCTGCTTTCCCGATCTCTCCGGACAATTGTTTATAAAGTAGCTGCAAATACTGGTCTTGGTTCATGATATTGATAAATACTTATATTCAGGACAGTTGAAAATTCAGCTTCCCCTATTCTTTTTAAAAAAAATTGTCACGCAACACTATATCTATCAACAAACTCAGCCATAAAAGTGATTTATTTACGTAGGGCTGAACAACAGCTTTCAAAAATTTCAGGGCTTTAGTCATTTGATTTTCAATGGTTTTGGTAGAAATCCCTAATTGCTCTGCGACTTCTTTATAGGGCATTTTTTCAATTCGGCATAATTTAAAGATGATCCGGCATTTCTTAGGTAATTGATCTATCGCTTGATTGATGATCTGTTGCAAATCCTCTTCTTCCAATTGTTGCTGAGCTGTAGCCTCTTCACTAAGGTTGATAAAAACTGGTTCTGTTTCATCAAAATTAAGCCTTTGAGATTCAATATAATTTAACGTTCGGTTAATCACTGCACGCCGTAAATAAGACTTTACCCCCGAATTAATATTAAGCCGATCTCTCTTAGTCCACACTGCAAAAAAAGTATCCTGAGCTAAGTCTCTGGCTTTCTCTCCATCCCCTAATACATTATAAGCCGTTACTACGAGGTATTTGTAGTAACGATCATAAAGTTTCCGAAAAGCCGCCCGGTTCCCGGATTGAATGGCTTTTACTAATTCTAAATCCTCAGCGTTGGTATTATAATTCAAGCTATAATTGGACTTTTGTTATAATGGGGGATAGTAAACAAAAATAGAAAGGTTTTTATTATCTTTTATATAATTGCCTGGAAGTTTAGCTTTTCTCCAAAAAATCTTCTTACTATCAATCATTTCGTATTTTTTTGGGGTTTAAAGATTGATTCAGCAATGAAATTAACACATTCCATTTTTACCTGATCTTGTATCGCAAAATAATGTCTAACAATATGAAAAAATTAGTGATCGCATTTTTCCTTCTTAGCACTGTCATTTCCCCGGCAAAAGCCTGGTGGGATCCAGGCCATCTCGTAACAGCTTTGATCGCCTATATGAATCTTAATGATCAAGCCAAAGCCAGAGTTGATGAGCTGACACAAGTTCTCCAACGCGACTATGATCACCTCAATCACTTTATTACCTTATCTGCCTGGCCGGATGATATTAAGGCGGAAGGAATTTATGTCTATAGCCCCTGGCATTATACGACCATCCCTTACAATCCTGATGGCGTTGCCCAGCCAATTGCTCCACAGATCAATGTCGTTTGGGCCATTAATCAAACTTCACAAATCCTTAAAGATGCTCGCCCTCGTGCCATTGAGAAAGCACGGTCTCTAGCTTTTCTTACCCATTTCCTTGGTGATATCCACCAACCGCTGCATACGACTTCGGTTTTTGACAATGAGTCACCTGGTGGAAATCGCGGTGGAAATGAATTTCCTTTAGCGGGGCCCTGGTCTAACTTACACAAACTTTGGGACGACGGCTGCGGTTACCTAAGCAGCTATAATGATATTAACCCCTACGGTAAGCCTAAAGAAGCCTTGACTGCTCAAGAAGTAGAGCGCTTAACTGAGTTGGCCAAAAAACTTATGGCTGAATTTCCCAAGGACGAATGCACTATTAGTGTTCATTTTGATACAGATTTCTGGGCGCTTGAAAGTCATAAACTCGCAGTTAAACACGGCTTTCGCGGAATTAATG
>CBDUIU010000098.1:0-9647 GCA_965367335.1 uncultured Saprospiraceae bacterium | reverse complement strand
CACCATCAAAAATTTTATCCTTGTCTCTCTTCTAAATATTACCAATACTTTATATTTTAATTTATAATAATCTTTGGTACAGATTTTGAATTTAGCCTATATGTAATTTGATAGCAGCAACCCCGAAATCGAACAAAATTATTCTGGTGAAACTTAAGCTACTGCCAATCAATCCGAAGTTGATGGGCAGAGTGACAAGTATGTAAATGTACGTAAGAGAAAACTACACAACCTATACTGGTAACTGTATTGTTTCCCAGGTAGGTCCTTTCTAGTATGTACTCCCCCCTTCATAGTTGTCTTGTTCCTGCATACACATGCGGGAGTTTAAGGTATTTCATAGTATGCCATTAATTAAATAGGCCTGTTCCAGCAGTTGGAAACAGACCTGATACTGGTATGCGACCTTTTGACTTATTAAAATAGGAACAGATGAATCGAGTGTACCCCCCGGCATGGATTCGCCACGAGACTAGCAAGTTAATCCTTACCGTACTTTCCTTTTTACTATGCTTATTTATAGCTAAAGAATCGGCTGCCCAGTCCTTGCTTCCAAGTGATACGACCGTCCTTCGGATCAGTAAAGAAATATTGGATTTGATTAGCGAGAATTTGGATCAACGCACGCCTGAAGCTGACCCTCAGCCCATAGCGGAAATCGATACGCTATTCCGCATGTCCCATCCTACCTTAGACCTTCAACATCGTGAATTGATCTATGATTATGAGATCAAGGAACTGAAAAAAAATCTGGGAATTACCTTTAGTTCTTCCTATTACTTCAACTATGACCCAATCGTTGATGATAATGCCGTGAATGATCCCGTTACCAATCACCGAGCCCGGATTGGTCTGGATTGGGAAATTTTTCGGAATGGTTTGGTTGGGAATAAAATCCACATCAGTAAAAAAGATCGGGAGAAACAAATCGAAATGCTGCAGAATAGCCTGAGGGTCAATGGTGATCGGCTATATTTTCGTTACAACCTGATCATCATGTATTTTAATCAGGGGAAAATTAAGTTGTTAGAGCGTAGGTTAGCCATGCTGGAAAAACAGCTTGAACTGCTTTATCAGGTTTATTATCTCAAGGGAATTCTTTATGAAGAGATTATAAAACTTAGAGCAGACATGGAGCGGGCCCGGGTGAAAATCACTAATTATAAAAAATATAATGATTGGATTTACTCTCTCCTGGGTATCTATTTTCCCAAACTGGAATACGATGTTAACCGATGGCCGGCTCTTGATGTTGACCTGGACTATCTCGTCCAGGATACAACCCGGCAACACATCCTTGATTCTATCGATTTACTGACGAATGAGGTAGAAACCCTCAAGGAAAATTCAGGAAATAAATTATCTCTTCGCTTACAGTTATATGAGAGTATTGGTGGATTAGATAATGGAGTGTTAGGAGCTAATTTTACAACGGTCGGTGCCCGGTTAAGTATCCCGGCAGAAGTCATTTTTGGAAAAAAATCCCGGGATGAACTAGCTATAGTAAAAGCAAAAAAACGAGAGCAGTTTAACTATTACACCGAAGTTAATAATCACACCGAAATTATAAATTATTACTACGAGTACAAATATAAGCAAGAGCAATTTGTAGAATTTATGCATAAGATTTTTCTCTATCGGGAAAAAATCCGGATGGAGGTTATCGAACAGCAACACTACTTGGATATTTATCGCTCATTGAAAATTTTGCGCTACATGGATGTGATGCGACAACTCCAAACCGAATTGCTCGATCTCAAACAGCAAATGTATTTGCTGTTACTGAAAATCCACGGTAAAACCTTTTACGATGGTATTATTCCATTTGTACGGGAAATCAATGTTGCTGACTTTTTCGAACGGTTACCCGCTAACCGCACGCTGGTGCTTGAGGAAAAAGCCTTACTACAGCATGATCAATATTTTATTAAAAACTATCTCCTGTCCAATGACTTTGAGCAAGTTATTATTGAAAGCCGGGGCTTTACCTCCCAAACCCAGATAGACGCACTGCGAGCAGCAGTCCAGCCAAAGGGAATCAAGGTGTTCAAATCCGTCGATTTTCTTCAATTAATGACAACTGCAGATGATGGTGTCAATTACTTCGGGCAACTCCTTAATAGCAATTACGATGGCATCCTGGTTGATATGAGCCGAGTGACGACACCAAAGCTGGTGGAAAGTGCTCGTCGCTGGCTAGTCAATTATGGGGTCATTGAAAATCAATTGCGTGCAGCCGGCCATAGCAATGCCAATATTGCACTGCGTTTACCCCTGGACTTCCCTTACCTCGCGATGGCTAAAAATTGTCCGTTGGTCATTTTACGCCTGGAAAAAAATCAACAAGCGGGGATGTTGAGCTCCATGCTAAAACGGAAAATCTTGCGGCCGGAACAAATGGCAGTGGCTTTTGATGCCTCCCGGTTTAAAGATCGGGTCGAGCTGGAAATGTTTATCGAAAGAATGGTTAATAAATATAAAATCGAAAATGTAACAATTGAAGGGCTCAGCGACTTTATCACGCTGGATACCAAAGCCTTCATTCAGGGTGAATGAAAAGTTTCACGGGATTCAAATATCAAAGTTCCGTCTTAAAAACAGTAGACGAGCCACCAGTTAAGAAAAAATTTAACTGGGACCGGCTTCTCTTTATCATCTTGCTAGCAGCGGTTATCGGATATTTTACCTATAACTTCTATGCGAAAGTAGCCTACCTAAGTGTCAAGGGACAAGTCTTACTCGACAAAATGTCTGTGAATTTTACGGGAGATATCCGAATGGTTAACCGTATGATTGATGAAGGAGATGCTATTTCGGAAGGAGATTCGCTTTTCACCTACTACCTGGAAGATATGGATCAGTTCAACAACCAAATGAACAACATCAATATCCGTACAGGTGGAGAGTCAGATAATTGGTTTTTGCGTGAGCGAATGCGCACGAAGCAAAATATCGACATGAAGAAAAGTGAACGAAGAGGTGTAAAGTCATTGTTGGCAGGTAAAAGAAAAGAACTGGAAGAGCAAAAAAAACAAATCCTCTTGGGCATTGATGTGGCCCATAAAATCCCTCCACTACAAGCACAAATTATCAGATATCAAAGTGATATAAGGGTCATTGATCAAGAGATTAAGGCCTTTAAACGTTATTTATATGAACTTAGAAAGCAAGAAAAACTAAAACAAGAACAAGCCGAGCAAATGCTGGCCGAAGCCAAGAAAGGGGGTGCTGCTAATCAATTACAAAGTATCCTTTATCATTATGTCTCTCCTATCAATGGCGTCGCTGGCAAAATCAACATTAACCCGAACGAGGTCTGTTACGAGTCTCACAACGTGATGGTCATCCACAAGCTGGAAGACATCAAAGTTCGTGCGTACTTTGACCAGATTAACTACAACGACATCCACATCGGGGAGGAAGTCGTTATTGAGTTTCTCGACGGGGTGCTCGGCAAAGGCGTGATCAGCAATACGTATATTTCTACGTATCCGCTTCCTCCTGAATTCCAAAGCAAATATGAGTCGACTACTCGGACAATTGTCGCTGATATCTTGCCGCTGAACGAAGAGGAAGCATTGCGCTGGTCAAGCTATTACAAAATGACTGTAAAAGTGCACAAGCAGTCATTCTAACAAAAGGCTGAACAACTGAATGAGGTAGCTCCTCTGCAGGTTGTTCAGTCCTTTTTTTATTTTTTCAATCGGGGTTTTTCTTTAGAAAAATGCACTCGGAATGCGATGTGTCCAGGAGGACATATTACAATGATTTTTTAGGTATACTAATTGTAATATGAATGCATGAAACAAACACTGATTAGCTAGTGGAAAATCTATGATTCCTTTAAAAAGTGTTGAGAAAAAATCGCTGATAGAATTTGAGAACCTCCTCTTCATGATGATTGAAAAGCAGGAGGGTATTGATTTTTCCCAGCTGTATTATGTTGATGCACTTATTTTAAATACGACGGATATCAGTGTGCTAAATAGTGTTTTTGACGGTACGCGTAAACACTATAATCCTAATGTATATCTCAAGCCTATCTACCTGATTAAAAACCAGGATATTCCGGGTAATTTTGATAAGATCTGCGATGAGGTAACCGAAGAGGGGGAGTATAGCTCTATTGCAACGAAAACTAAACAAATCAACGAACGGGTCGAAAAGCTCTTTCAATTACAGCGATTCCCATCATCGGAGATGGAGTTACTCTACAAGAGTCTTCAGTTCATTTTTACCCGTGATACTTCTTTGGCCCCTTTTCCTAATCGTTTTTCCAGAATTAACTATTCCTACCCATTTATCAGTCGGCAACTGACAGATATCGAGCAGAAAAAAGCCCTGGATGTTTTCAAAATGGGATATAGCCGGGGTTATATCGCTGGTAATGTCATTGATAAAATTCACCTCTGCAGTGCTTGTACCAGTGCTCATTATAATATTCGGGAAACCTGTAGAGAATGTGGTAGTATCGATTTGTCAACCGAAGATCTGATCCATCACTTCCCCTGTGCCTATGTAGGTCCAGCCTCAGATTTTCAGCGGGAAGGAACCGACCAGCTTCAATGCCCCAAATGCGATAAAGTTTTGCGCCACATCGGAAATGATTACGACAAACCCGCCCATGTTTATAATTGCAATGCTTGTAATGCTGATTTTCAGGAAGCCGGTTTTACCACTAACTGTATGGACTGCGGGGAGGTTCAAGAGATTCATCATTTAAAGGAATTTGATATTAATAGCTGGAAGATCACTTCTAAGGGAGTGCAGCTTATGTTGCACGGCTTACCAAAAACTGTAGAGAAAAAACAGGATGAGGGGATAATGATTACGGGAATTTATAGTTACGATATTTTCCGTCACCTGGTTAGGCAGGAGCAGGCCCGGGTACAGCGAAACGGTACCCAGAGTTATCTGGGCAGGGTAGATATAATTTGTGCAGATGTGAACAAAATGAGTGAAGATGGTGCAAATACCCTACAGAAGGAATTAAGTAAAGTGCTTAAAAGCTATATCAACGAGCACGATATGGTTTCCTATCGTTCCGCCATTGAGTATTTTTTCCTGCTTGCGGATACAACCCCTGCACACGCCGAAACGCTTATTTCAGTCATAGAATACAACTTTGAAGCTTTGATTAAAAGTAATGTCGATGTCAGAGAGATCAAAATTGAAGTGAAAATAGATCTTTTGTCTCCGGAGTTGTCGATGGAGGGGTAAGTAGAGGAAAGGGATCAAAGGAGGCAGACGGGGCAAAGGGGGCAAAGGGGGCACGTTTATTATGATATGAGAAAACTATGTTTGGATCAGAATTTTTTGATTATTGGGTAGAAGCCGGCTGGGAAAAAATTTTCCGGGTATTCTGGTATTTCTTTTTGTTTGAAGCAACGCGTTATGTGGGCTTTGACATAATGGTCCTGTTTATTTTCAGATTGACAAAGAAAACACGTGAGGCCAAATGGGAGTTAGCCAGAAAGGCCATGAGGACGGAGATGCCGCTGATCTCAATCATCGCACCGGGTAAGAATGAGGGTGAGAATATTTATAAGCTGGTTAAATCTCTTAATGAACAGACCTATCAAAAAGTAGAAATCATTATCGTTGATGATGGATCGGATGACGAGACCCCGATCATCGGGCGCAGTCTGGAAAAACATGGATTGATTGACAAATTTGTGAGAAACCACATGCGGGGAGGGAAAGCTTCGGCGGCGAACCTTGCCTTGCGCTTATGTACGGGCAAATTTTGCCTCCACCTCGATGCTGACTGTTCTTTTGATTATGATGCAGTAGAAAATATTATTATTCCTTTTTATTTGGATGAAAAAATAGCAGGAGTAGGGGGGAACGTAAAAGTTCGGAACTGGGATGCCACGCTCTGCGCTAAATTGCAGGCCATTGAGTATATGAAAAGTATCTCAATTGGACGGATGATCACCTCTTATCTGGGAATCTATCGGATTATTTCCGGAGCCTTTGGTGCTTTCAGGATGGATGCTTTGGCCCAGGTTGGTGGCTGGGATATCGGCCCTGGCCTGGATGGGGATATCACGGTAAAGCTGCGGAAATCCGGTTATAAAATTCACTTTGAACACACCGCCATCTGCCTGACCAATGCACCGACAAAATTCTCTGTACTGTGGAAACAAAGGATGAGGTGGAGTCGATCTCTGGTCAGATTCCGCCTACGCAAGCACATCGATGTGTTTTTTCCTCATAAAAACTTTATGTGGCTCAACTTCATCGGGTTTGTAGAAAATGTATTTTATAACTTCGTACTTATCTTTAAATGGTATATCTATATCATTGATATGCTGTTGAATTATCCTTCCTGGATTTGGTTTATCTTACCTTTTAATATTTTGCTATATTCTATTACCGGATACATCCAGCAATTTGTCGTTCTATCGTTCTCCGAGCGGAAAGATGAAGTGAGAAAGTTGATGATCTACGTACCTCTCATGGTATTTTATATGGCCTATTTTCTTCGGGTGAATCAAAGTATCGCTTATATCCGGGAGTTATTCTGGAAATCCTCTTATCGGGACCCCTGGAATCCGCAAAAGTCCTCTTATCAGGCTATTAAGTGGGGATATTGATTAGTTCAAACGTATTGCTTAATTACCATTTTAGGAACTAAAATGGAGGGTGAAAAGCATAAAGCCTTAAGGGGTAAAGTAGATCATTCCGCCATAGTCACGTTCTTGCTAAAACAGAATGACCCATTCCCGCCTGGCATAAAAAATTACTCATTTATGACGATAGGCTGGTGCGGATTTCTAGTCTGAAGCCTTTGCTCAAAAGCTTCTTAAATTTCTTTATCGTAAAGTTTGGTTTACAGTGGTTATTGGCAGATAACATTTTGTGAATATTTTCCGTATCCGTAAATTATATTTTGAATCTGTTAAAATACCCAGGATTAATTTTGCAAACCAAGCGGGTGGTTTTTAGCAGATATATTGTTTAGAAGGCGCCACGGAGCAAATACAACCAGGACCTTGTCACACATAACTGACAAATTCCTACGTATCCAAAGAAAAAAAGCCTAAAATAGCTTTCAAATACTAGACAATTAACCTACCTTTGCAGTCGATTTTGAAAAAGCACATTTCCAATTTGAACTTATGTGGAAAAATGACAAAGCTCAAATATTTGACTTTCATATTGTTGGCCGTGGTTTTCTGCTTATTAGGAAACCCTGCTTCAGCACAAGATGATCACGATCATTCTGGTCATGATCATAGTACTCATCAGCAAGATGATCATGGAGATGATCACAATTCTGCCGAGCAGACCCATCACCCTCATGGTGATGAGGAGGCACACGGTTGTGGCGATCATGGGCATCATGAATTCGACCCTGGCGCTACTGCTTTCCACCACATAGGTGATGCGAATGTATATAGCATCGGGCCCTGGCAAATTCCATTGCCTTGTTTGTTATATGCCCCTGATCACGGGTGGTCTGTTTTTAGCTCTGGAAAATTTCATATCCACGACGCACATGGTAATGGTGAGAAAGCTATAGATCGATATGTGTTGGAAGGAGGTCGGGTAAAACGTATAAAGGATCATCGCTTCCCAATGGAAGAAGTGACTATTGGCGGTTTTAGCCATGATGAAGATGGTAAATCCTATGTATGTTACCAAAATGAAAAATACGAAATCGAAAAGTCCAGTAAAGCGGATGGTGGGCTTTTTGGTGGTGGAATCACCTCTTTCTATGATTTCTCTTTAACAAAAAATGTGGTTTCGATGATCCTCGTTGCCCTCCTCTTAGGATGGTTGATGATCAAAGTAGCCAATACGTATAAAAAACGCGAAGGCCTGGCGCCTGCAGGTGCACAATCACTCATCGAACCCATGTTTGTATTTATTCAGGATGAGGTCGCCAAGCCTTTCCTCGGAAAAGATTGGGAACGTTTTACTCCCTTCCTGATGTGTTTGTTTTTCTTTATTCTCGCGTTAAATCTTTGGGGGCAAATACCTTTTATGGGTGGTTCTAATGTTACGGGTAATTTGGCCGTTACTATGGTGCTGGCTATTTTCACCTTCCTGGTAACTAACTTTAATGGTAATAAACATTATTGGGAGCATACCTTATGGATGCCTGGTGTGCCTTCATTGTTGAAAATTTTAATCTTGACCCCGGTAGAGATATTAGGCCTTTTCATCAAACCGGTTACATTAATGCTGCGTTTGTTTGCCAATATCACAGCGGGTCACATGGTTGTGGTGATCTTCATCGGCTTGATCTTCGTTTTTGGAGGTACTGGAGCAGAGGTAAATGCAGGGGCAGCTTATGGTACCGCCATCGGTTCTGTACTGTTGACCATGTTTATCTCAGCAATTGAGTTATTGGTTGCATTCATTCAGGCTTTTGTCTTTACGATTCTGACTGCTTCTTATTTAGGCGCAGCTACTGAGGAAGCGCATCATTAAGCTGGGAGGAGCCGGCAAATTTATGAATTTGCCTTACAAAGAGAACCAGGATAACTTGTACTTTATTTTTTAATCATCAATATATAATACTTACAATTATGGTAGGTTCTATTGCAGCAATCGGAATGGGTTTAGCCGTTATCGGCGCTGGACTTGGTATCGGAATGATCGGTACTAAAGCCATGGAGTCTATCGCTCGTCAGCCTGAGGCGGTGGGTGATATCCGTTCGAACATGATCTTATTGGCTGCCCTCGTAGAGGGTGCGGCATTGATCGCGATCGTTTTCTGCTTTTTGGTAGCAGGACTTTAAGCCTAAAGAATTAGTTGATTCCACGACGGTTGGTCGCTGGAATCAACTTTTCCCTTTGCCATGATTATTTTTTGATTTTCAACTTTTGAATTTACAATTTCAACTCAGAATACAATGGTTTTTTTAGCTGAATTTACGCCTATACAACCAGACTTCGGTTTGATCTTTTGGACGACTATAGTCTTTGGTATCTTTTGGTTCCTCATGTCAAGATTTGCTTTTGGGCCCATCCGTGATTCTTTGAAAAAACGCAACGGCGATATCCAAACTGCTTTGGACGAAGCCAAACGCGCTCGTGAAGAAATGGCCACCCTTAGAGCAGAAAATGCCCAGGTGCTAACTCAGGCTCGTGAGGAGCGTAGTCAAATTTTGAAAGAGGCTAAAGAAGCCCACGCATCAATCGTTAATGAGGCCAAAAACAAAGCAAAGGAAGAAGCACAACGCATTGTTTCCAATGCTCAGGCTGAGATCGAGAACCAAAAGCTGGCAGCGATGGCGGAAGTGAAGAACGAAGCTGGCCGGATTGCCTTGGAAATTGCGGAGAAAATTATTCGCCAGAAATTGCAAGGAGATGCCGCGCAGGAGTCTTATGTAAATAACCTGGTTGACGAAATGAAGGTGGGCTAATTGATCGTTGCTCGCTTTAAATTTTAAAATCTTATCTCATTATGTCGGTAAAAAGAATTGCTACGCGTTACGCCAAGTCACTGTTGGATTTGTCTGTTGAGCAGAACAAAGTTGAACGGATACTGGAAGATGTGAAAGCTTTCAACAAGGCAGTCGAAATGCGCGAATTTTACCTGATGATAAAAAGTCCAATCATCAAACCGGCCAAGAAGAAAAGCATTTTTGATGCTGTGTTTTCCGGAAAATTTGATGAACTGACGATGTCTT
>CBDUIU010000097.1:0-9658 GCA_965367335.1 uncultured Saprospiraceae bacterium | reverse complement strand
AATGAATACCTTCTACTAACATGTCGGTAGAAACGACGGTTGCAAATATGCCATTATCGATAACAGCAGCATCATCGCCAACACTTTTTACCGTCGAAGGGTTGATCGTCGGATTATTACGTGTCAAGTGATCAATCAAGCCAAATTCCCCCAGGGTATTGACATCAGTTCTTTGGGGTGACGAATTTTGGTCAGACATAACAGTTCCGTGTTTTTAGGCAGTATTACTTAATTTAAATCAAATGCATTCCAAATTGCATCATTCGGTAGAGGGGCAGTTAACTCAACCTCTTCTGTTGTCACCGGATGTTTAAATGCAATTTTCCAGGCATGAAGTTGAATGGAGCGATCTGGGTTTCCTCTTTTAAACCCGTATTTATTGTCTCCGCGAATAGGACTACCAATCGCAGCTAACTGTGCTCTGATCTGATGATGTCGCCCAGTGATCAGTACTATTTCCAATAGGTGATAATGGTCACTGCTTGCAATCACACGATAACTAAGCTCAGCACGTTTACTTCCTTTTTCTTCCGTATCAAATGCCCGAGAAAGGTTTTTTTGGCCATCTTTTTTTAAAAAATGGACTAAGTTACCCTCTGATGTTTCCGGCTTGTTTTTGACAACTGCCAAGTAAGTTTTTTTAACTTGCCTGCTTTGAAATTGAGCATTTACATTTGCTAAAGCCCTTTTGTTTTTTGCAAATAAAATGACCCCGCTGGCCGGCTGATCCAGGCGATGAATTAAATAAAGCGTGGCTTTACAATAAATTTCTGCCAGGCTGATCAGCGGTTTATTTTCATTAGAGTCGTGCTGAACGGGAACTCCCGAAGGCTTGTTGAAGGCAATCAATTGATTGTTTTTATACAAGACCAGATCACCAATGTTTGTGTTTTGCGACATAAAAGATAACTTTATCCCTGCTCAGCTATCAGATTAATTCCTCAAGTCTGTTTTTCAGAGAATTTTTTCACCTAAAGCACAACTATGCTCCTGCTAAATCAATTTTAGCGCAACGGTAAAGTGGTGCAAAAGTAAGTCAAAACTATGAATCTTACTCGTTTGTATTTTTTTCTACTCGTTTTCTTATTTGCAAATGCTACAAATGCGCGAACAGCTCCGATAATCGAGTTGCTCAAAAAAAGAATTCCTGGAATTGAGATAACGGAATTAGAACAGCGTGATCACTATTCACAAGTATTTGAAATCATGCTGGAACAGCCCCTGGATCACCAAAATCCAGCAGCAGGCACCTTTCAACAGCGCATATTTTTAGCTCATACTAATGTCAAGCGGCCAATGGTGATTGTCACTCAGGGGTATGCTATTGGAAAAGATCGGACCACCGAGGTAGCAGAAATGCTACAGGCCAATCAGCTAAATGTCGAATACCGGTTTTGTGGAAAATCAACTCCGAAGCAAATGGATTGGAAATACCTGACCAATGACCAGGCAACGGAAGATTTGCATCGAATTCGTAAGTTGTTTGGTAAAATTTATCGCAAGCGATGGGCCAGTACCGGCATCAGTAAAGGGGGGACAACGGCCCTGATCTATAAAAGTAAATACCCTAAAGATGTTTGTGCCGCTATCCCTTACGTGGCTCCACTCGCTTTTGCACAAGAGGATCCCAGAACAGACCAGCATCAGAAAAATATAGGCACGGATGAGTGTCGAGCGAATATCGCGGCCCTTCAGAAAGAAATATTGCGCCGTAGGGAATCCCTTATTCCCATGATTGACACCTTCGCCAGTAATCACAATGTTAGTTTTTCATTGTCCAAAGGTGCCGTACTTGAATATGCAGCGTTGGAATACCCTTTTTCATTTTGGCAATGGGGGCATAGTTGTGATCAAATACCTACAGCTACAGTTAGCGATCAGGAGTTGTTCACTTATTTGAACGATGTGGTAAGTTTCAATTTTTATAGTGATGCGACCTATAAATATTTTGAGCCAGCTTTTTATCAGTTTGTTACCGAACTAGGATACTATGGTTTTCCAAAAGAACATTTACAGTCTTTACTAATTGAAGTACCGGAACCATCAAACCTGATTTTCGCACCAAAAAACACAGACCTCACTTTTACGCCCTACCTTAAACCCGTTCATGATTTTTTGATGAAAAAAGGAGATCGAATCATCTATATCTATGGTGAGTTGGATACCTGGACGGCTTGTGGGGTAAGGCCCTCCTCTCATACCAATGCCATTCGTTTGGAAAAAAAGGGCGGTTCACACGCCACCCGCATAGCTGATTTTGGAAAAGTAGAACGCCAACAGGTTTACCAGCGCCTAAAAAAGTGGATGAAAATAAAGGAAATCAAAGCCTTGGAATAACTTGATGATTTAGGAATTAAATTTTATCAAACTTCTGTTTTCTTGTCATATACTTTAGTGGCTAGAATGTGTTCGTAGTATTTTTCGTATTGAGGTAAGATGATTTCCAGACTAAACCGTTTGGCTTGTTTCAGGGCATTGGCCCGAAACTGACGAAGGGTATCAGGATTTTCCAGAATTTGGACAGCATAAGCAGCCATTTCGTCCACATTTCCAACATCACTTAAGAAACCAGTTTCCCCGTGAATATTGACTTCGGGAATCCCCCCTGTATTGGAGGAAATGACTGGCACCTCACATGCCATTGCTTCCAAGGCTGCAAGCCCAAAGCTTTCGCTACCCGAAGGCAGGATGAATAGGTCTGAAATAGCCAACAGCTCTTCCACTGCATCTTGTTTACCTAAAAACCGTATTTCATGGCAAAGGCCGATCTGCCGGCAAAGTTCTTCCATGTTTTGTCGCTCGGGGCCATCACCAATAAGCAATAATTTACATGGGATTTTTTCGTAGGTCTTTTGAAAGATTCGGATCACATCATCTACATGTTTTACCTTTCGAAAGTTGGAAACATGCGCAAGGATGGGTTCCCCATTGGGAGCAATAGCTTTTTTGAAGTGATCTTTATCGCTTTTTTTAAATCGATCAAAATCAATAAAATTATAAATGACCTGAATTTCATTATTGACATGAAAGTGATCATAGGTTTGTTGTCTTAAATGTTCAGACACCGCAGTCACGCCATCCGACTTATTAATGGAAAAAGAAACGACTGGCTCAAAGGCGCGGTTTCTTCCTACCAGGGTGATGTCCGTTCCATGAAGGGTTGTAACGACTGGCACATAACGGCCTTCTTCCAAGAGAATTTTTTTAGCCATATATGCTACCGCCGCGTGAGGAATGGCGTAATGAACGTGTAATAAGTCCAAATTGGAATTTTTCACAACGTCCACCATTTTACTGGCCAGGGCAGTCTCGTAGGGTGGATACTCAAACAACGGATAATCCGCAGCGCTGACTTCGTGGTAAAATATATTTTCCTGGAAGTGATTTAGGCGCACAGGTTGGCGGTAGGTAATAAAGTGTACCTGGTGGCCCTTCGTTGCCAATGCTTTTCCTAATTCAGTAGCAACAACACCACTGCCACCAAAAGTGGGATAACAAACAATTCCTATCTTCATAGTCTGATTTAGCTTAATTATGCAAACATAATAGATAAAGAGGGCTTGATGTTCACGAATAACCATGAATAAAACGTTAGGACTATTCACCAATTAATTAAACCCTCAATGAAATTGAACTTACTTACTGAATATCAAGTACTTAGAGTTGAATTAAAAGATGATAAAGGAAGAAACACCCTAAACAATTTTTTATCACTCGTGTTAAATTCACGACTCAAGTATTTGTAGTGGCAATATATTCAATTAAAGATTTAGAAAAGTTGTGTGGAATAAAGGCCCACACGTTACGCATCTGGGAACAACGCTACGGCATTGTGATTCCTAAGCGTACACCTACGAATATTCGTTATTACGAAGATGAGGACTTGAAGACATTGCTCAATGTCGCGTTGTTAAACCGAAATGGCTATAAGATTTCTAAAATTGCAGTCATGGGCCGGGAAGAGATGCTGGAGAAAGTGACAGAAATATCAGAGGTCAATTTTGAGAATAACACGCAATTAGATGCACTAACTATATCCATGATTGAAATGGATGAATATAAGTTTGATCGAATCATTAGTTCCAATATTAATCAAATCGGTTTTGAAAAGACTATGATAAAGGTCATTTTACCTTTTCTTGATAAGTTGAGTGTGCTTTGGCTGACCGGCTCTATCAATCCGGTGCAGGAAAATTTCATTAGTTATTTAATTCGACAAAAAATTATTTCAGCCATTGATAAAGTGCCTTTAATGACCAATGGTTCAGTAAAAAAATTACTGCTATACCTCCCTGAAAATGAAAGCCAGGAGTTGAGCCTCTTGTTTGTTCATTATTTGTTGCGTAACCGAAACTGTCAAGTGATCTATTTAGGACAAAATATAAGTTTGGTTGATTTGCAGGATGCTTATGAAATTCATAAACCAGACTTTGTATTTACTATGTTAAGCGAATCTTTTTCCAGTCGTCCTGTTCAACAGTATCTCGATGAGATCGTCAAAACCTTCCCACAATCTAAGATTCTTTTAAGCGGATATCAGGTTGTTGCACAGCATGTCCAGTTTTCTGATCAAATCATCATATTCAACGGCCTGGAAGAGTTAGTGAAATTTGCTGATCATACGAGTAAAGGCTTTTCCTTTGGTAGAAGCGTTGGATAAGATTACTCCACATATATTTCTCCCAAAGCGTCATCTAACCACATTTCTTTTTTTTCAGAATTCCAAAATAAAACACGCAATTCGTCACCTGGCATCAAATCGTTTGGTAAGGGTTGTATTACCGTGATTTCTTGCCAGGTGTTAACCGCTTTGCAAAGAGGGCGAACACTTTTTCCAAACCAGTGCTCTCGGTGCCCATCACGATAAATTTCAAATACGATAATGGCATTATTCCGATGTGGATTATATAATTTAAAATGGGTGACCGCCCGAATATTTTCATTAGTACTCATCGCTGATAAATCCGTATTGAATAAATTCCCAAACTCTCGCTTTGCATTAAAATACAGGCTTTGTTTTGCCGATAAATAAAAACTTGTATCTCTATTGTTATGAGGCCAGGATTGTAAACTATCTGAGCTCCAAATTGGAACTGACCGCTGCTTTTCCAGAAGATAGAAACGCATTTCTGCCGTACTGTCCTGAGCGACTACCGGTCCGTAAAAGAGCTTGGCATATGTTAGCCATTTAGCCCGCCGGGGAAGCGGATAAAACTCGCCAATGATTACATGAGGCTCGGTAGTTTGTTGTAATCTTTTCATCAAAACTAAAGGGTCCCTGGGGTGCCAAAGGGGAATAACATCGTACGTAGTGTCTCCCAACGGATTGTTTTCCAGCCCTAAAAGGATAGAGGGTTGTTGCAGTGAATGATCGTTCGTGAATTGATCAATGCTTGTAACTAGTTGTTGTTGTAATTGAGGGGCTTGCTTACGGCTGAAATGGCGATAGCCTGCTAGCAGAAAGCAAAATAAAAACAATGATAATATACCTCGTATAACCCATTTTTTTCTTTGTAAAAGTAACTGAGTAATTACTCCTCTGATTAAATAAGCCCAGAGGAAAATACTAAGTATACCGCTAAGCCAGACAGCCTTGACTAGTAATGGAAACTTGAATTGAAAGCTAATGTGATGCATTCCTTTAGGAACAGCAATCGCCATAAATGTATCATTGACCCGCTGGATCTCTTGCTTTTCTCCATCCACTTGTGCGACCCACCGAGGAAAGTAGTTTTGAAGAAATACAAGAAAGGTGTTAGTATCACATTGAACTGCTGCACTAAAACCATTGGGATGAAAGGAAGAGATGTTCAATTGATCCGGTTGGTAAAAAAGGATATCATTATCATTAATGCTGCTATCCGCCTGGATGGAGGTCGTAAGAAAAAGCAAAGGATGCTGGATGAGTTGTTGGTAACGCCCTTTTTCTATTGCCCTATTCATATTGGTAAAAGAAAAAGGACTATCCCCATTTGCGGAGGGGATTTTATGAAAAATATTAGTGTTGATCGGTAACCGTCTACCTTTTTGCTGAGTGAGTTGACTTAATTCGGTTAGCGGAAGGTCTATACGGGGCAATGGGAAATAAGAAGGCAGAATTGCTGTTTCCTTTTCAATTCCTGCTGGCCCCCTGGTATCAATTACGGTAAACTGCGATTGCAATTGCACAGCAAAAAATAAATCAAGTATCCAAAAAAGGAGTAGTAAGTATTGCGTTTGGGGTTTTTTGAAAATCCACCGAATTATGAAAAAAGAGAAAATAAGCGTAGCGTGGATACTTCCTTGGAGTAGGGTTCTTTCAATCAAGGTTGCGTTAATCATAAAGGACTCCCAATCATTTAATGGGGCAAAGTTGAACAATTGGTCACCATTATGGTTAGCTAGATAGCCTAGAAGCATGATTAGCCCAAATCCCAAAATTAGTAAGCCTGGAAACAGTTGTTTTCTAAAGCCATTTCTAGGTAGTTCTATCTTTTTCACGAGTTGGCCAGTGGCCAGTAGGAAGAAGAAAATAGCGGGTAATCGAAATAAAGTAGGAAATCGGAAGTACCCCATCAATGGTAAAATCTGATAGAGCCACCGGCGAAAAGGAAATAAGTTGGGAATAGCTGTCATAAGTAAAAACAGGCCTAGCAAGATAAAAACCCAAGGACGGTGGACTTTCTTTTCTTTAAAAAAAATTGAAAAAATAATTGCTAAAGGTAAAAGTCCAATATAGCAATTCAATATCGACAACTCTGAGGTTTCCCAGAAAGTATGGTCCGTAGAGGTAGCAAAAGGAAAAAGAAAAGAAAAAACACCTCGCCAAGGTAAGTCGCCTAGAAAAATGCTTTTAATACCTTCGTCTGTGCTGAGTCCTGTCCCACGGTTGATCTGTTTAGCGACATCTGCAACAGCGATTAAACAAGGTCCGCTAAGTAGTAGGAATACCAGCAATGCAAAGAGCAAGTATTTCATTATGCGACTTAGCATTAAAGGCCTCGATTTATTCAGCCATATTTGATAGAGGATCACGCCTAAAACTAAATAGGCCGAGATAATACTCAGCCCCGGATAAGATCCGGTAACAAAGAACTGCCCAATAATTGATAATAAAACAGCGTTGGAGAAAGATGGTGCCAGCAGCAAACGGTGGAGCGCCCACCAAAGCCAAGGCAACCACGCCATTCCAATGATCCAGCCCAAATGTTGGGCATGACTTAAAGCAAAGCCAGATAGCATATAGCTAACGGAAGTACCGATAAGCGCTAAATGAGTCCATCTATAATATTTCCCCAAGTGGTAAAAACCAAGACCAGCAATATATAGGTGCAGCAAGAAACTAAACTGCATGGCAGGAAGATCAAACCCCCAGATTAAAGCAATCAACCAATGAATGGGGTACCAGGTGTCTGGATTGCCCATTATAGCAAACCCTCCGTTGAGGTAGGGATTCCATAAAGGAAGTAGTCCTTGATGTAAACACTCGGCGATATGGTAATTCCAGGGAAAGGTGATATTGATGATGTCCCACTTCATACAGCCCAGCCCAAAGGTCAGCGGCCAAAAGGAGAGCAGCAGGATAATTAAGAGAAGCAAATAGTCCTTGTAGGAACTTGTACTTGATTGATTCAAATTGCCGATTTCAGTAACGCAAAGGTGTAGTAAAAATAATGCTTTGCCAAAGAAGGAAAAAAAACTAATTTTGTCACTTCAAATTTTAAATATTTTAAAAATCAGTAAACATGAAAAACACTGGAAAAATTCTTTTACTCTTTGCGCTAATTGGTCTAATGGCTGCCTGCAAAAACAAAGCAGGAGGAGAAGCCGCTAAAACCGGAGATGCTCAAAAGGTTGAAGAAACCTCAGCCACTGCCACGGCTTACACTGTCAACACTGATCATACTACCGTTACCTGGACGGGAAGTAAACCTACTGGAACGCATCAGGGAATTGTCAAAGTAACTGAGGGTAAACTCTCTGTAAGCAATGGTGCTCTTGTAGGAGGATCCTTCGGCTTTGACATGAACTCTATGGAAGTTGTTGACCTAAAACCTGAAGATGGTAAAGCAAAATTAGAAGGACACCTGAAAACAGGTGATTTTTTCGAGGTTGAGAAGTTCCCCACTGGAAAATTTGTCCTCACTAAAGTAGAACCAGTAACGGGCTCTGAAACAGTAACCCACAATATCACTGGTAACTTGACTTTGAAAGACAAAACCCACAGTGTTACTTTTCCTGCCAATATTGCCGTTACAGATGATAAAATATCTGCTGTTACACCTAAGTTTACCATTAATCGTACGAACTGGGGTATCAATTATAACTCCGGAATTCTTGGCACTGTAAAAGACAAATTGATTAATGATGATGTAGCGATTGTAATTAATCTCTCTGCTACTAAATAATCTCTTTTTCGCTTGAAATGCAACTAGACAGCCATGTAGACTCGCTACATGGCTGTTTTGCTTTTAAGTAAATTTACCTAAATTACGGCTCTATCCTTTTCGAAAATGAACTATGGATTTTAGGCGACTCTTCGATATCCTTCCTTACCAACAAACTCGCTATCCTAAAAAGATAGCTTTAGCACTGTGGGAAAATGGGGACTGGACTACCTATAGCACAAAAAGCTGCTTGGACAACATTAGCCAGGTAAGCGCTGGCCTGCTCAAACTGGGAGTCCATCGCGGAGACAAGGTAGCTATTATGTCAGCCGCAGGTAGTCCCCAATGGAGCTTTTTTGACCTGGGGGCACAACAAATCGGTGCGGTCGTCGTACCCCTGCATGCAAATCTAAACGGAGATGAACTGAGTTATATCATTGATGATGCCCAGGTGAAATGTTGCGTAGTGGAAAACGAAGAGATGTTTGAAAGACTTCGCTCCATCCAAGCTCAACAACCCCAATTCAAACATCTTTTTTCCCTTACACCAATTAGGTCCGTACCACATTTCAGTGAATTATTGAGCCTTCCAACAGATGAAGACCTGGAAGCCTTCGAAGGGCTTCGGGCTAGTATTCATGAAGATGATTTGGTCACTATCATTTATACTTCCGGCACGACAGGGCTGCCCAAAGGGGTCATGCTTTCGCATAAAAATATTGTGAGTAATGTGAAAAGTATTATTCCACTGATTCCCATCAATCACAATCACCGCGGGCTAAGTTTTTTGCCAATGAGCCATATCTTTGAACGTACGGTTACCTTTATCTACATGGCTACGGGCGCATCAGTCTATTATGCCGGAGGAATCCAACACTTCATGGAGGCTTGTAAAAATGCAAGGCCTCATTACTTTGCGACCGTACCTCGTTTATTAGAAAAGTTATATGATGGTATTCTGGAAAAAAGTCGAAAGCACGGTCGATTACGCCGACGGATTATTCGCTGGGCATTGCAATTAGGAGAGCATTATCAAGGTGGGCAAAAAATCGCACCTTGGTTTTGGTTTAAAATGCAGTTGGCCAATTTACTAGTCTATCGGTCCTGGCGTCGTGTTTTAGGAGGTAAAGTAAAGGGTATTGTGGTGGGTGCAGCCGCATTACATCCGCGATTGGGTCGGTTATTTTCAGCCGCTGGTTTGGAAGTACGGGAAGGTTACGGACTAACGGAGACAGCTCCGGTAGTTTCCTTCAATCGCTTTGAGCCCGGCGGATTTCGCTTTGACACAGTAG
>CBDUIU010000096.1:0-9744 GCA_965367335.1 uncultured Saprospiraceae bacterium | reverse complement strand
CATACTTCTGGTTTATGCTCGAAAAGTTAAACAAAAAGTCTACTATTCTCATTATTGGGCGCTCCCATAGCGGAACAAGAATTCTGCCCGAGGTATTGCAGTCGTCAGGTATATTTATGGGTGCTCCTTTGAATGTCGCTTCTGATCTTTTACCACCTGATGAGCTGTATGAGGCATGCAAAATATTTGGTCAACAAGTTATTTACAAAGGAAATTATCACTGGGATTTTACAAACGCAGTGAGAGCGGATATCCCCATCCGATTCAAACAATTGCTGGAGAGTTATCTCCAATCGCTGATCCAGTCCAATCGACAGCCACTTGGATGGAAAATACCTGAGAACACCCTTATTTACCCTTGGTTATGCCGGCTTTTACCAAAAGCTACTTTTATCTATTGGGTGAGACACCCCGAAGGCTCTTGTGGTCGTATGGCGGGTGTTGACCGGTTAGAAAAATGGGGGATCCCGTGTAAAAAATTTTGGTTTCATGAGTGGAATTACAAAATTAGGGTAGTCAGTTGGAAGTATCATTATGACATTGTCATGCATACGCCCCGACCCCAAAACTTCCTGAGAATCCGCTTTGAAGATTATGTGCAGCAGCAGGATCGATCAAGAAAAGCAGTAGAAGAGCTGATAGGTTATGAATTAAAAAATATTGAACTCAATCAGGCAAAAGCGGGAACTTACCAGAGGCAACTTTCTAAAAAATATCCTTTTTTGCGGGAATCAATGAATGAACTGGGCTATCAGTAATTAAGGGAACTGAACGCATTGAAAAAAGAAGTTATGGTTCGATTCGTTCTCTTTCCAATTTTTTCAAAAAAAATCAAAAAGTATATAGGGTAAATAAAATGGCTGGTGTGTTGATCATAATAGGGAGAGGTATCTCCATTGCGTTATTTTCATTCTTGCAGAAGATTATGTTTTTACCATAGCCTTTAAAATCACCAGACATGAAAAGAATCATTACAATTATTTTCTTGATTTCTTGTTTTTTCGATTTGTCATTTGCCCAAAACACTGCTCAACTTCAACCAATCATTAAAAGGAAATGGCAACCTGTTCAGCTCAACTTTGGCCTAGGCGTTGACTGGAATCATTACAACTCCATGTCGCTGGAACAGCTGATGATCTTCGCCAAGCAGCCAGAACAATTACAACGTGATTTACGCAATCTGACGGAAGAGGCAACTACCATAACGGCTGGTCTGACTTACGCTGTAAGTGTCAGCCTGGCTCCGCTGAATTATTCTAACGGTACTTACAAGGAGAACCAGGAACTACGTTTGGGCTTCGCTATTTATTCTCCGAAAGAAGCAATGGTCAGTTATAAAAACCAGGAACTGGATACCTCCATCGTATTCTGTAATCTCCACGAGGAATTAGCGCTGGAAGGAGCTTATATGATGAAAGGGCAATGGGGGAAACGGAAACGCTTGCATTGGTACATCGGGGCTGGACTAAATTTCGGCTTCACCTTTAGCAACGAGATGATGTTGATTTCAGGTCAATACTTTGAACCAGGACAACATCCTTCTACCCAGGAAGGCCCATTCGATCAACAGCGATATGAAGCGAAAACAGTCTATTATTCCAGATTATATATCCCTTATGGGATTCACTATCAAATTAGTAAGTCTTGGCTGTTAGGATTTGATTTTAGAAAGGGAATCGGTATGCAGATTATTAAAGGTGAACAGGTGAATTATATTAAAAAAGCCGGATCGTTTCATTTAGGAGCGAAGTATCTTTTTTGAGAAAGAAATAAAAGATAGTCCTTTGCTGTAATGCACATGCATATTGATAGGTAAGCCGCACTTAGGGTAACGATATTGCTTCTGGAAAAGTAGGTTGACTACTGCCATTTTATAGAGATTAGAGAACTATAATTTTTCATTTCTGTTTAAGCCAATTCCCATGCCTGGCTATTAAAAATCATCTTTCCCCTTGATAATCATCATAGTCATATCGCTCTAATCTGCCTATTATAGGGTTGATAAATTACCTTCCCACTTGGAAGGCTACGATTACCCAACCCCAACTCCCCAATAATGGCCAACTCAGTAGAAATTGCTCAAACCTATGACTGGATCACCAATTTTTTCCTGGACAGCTTTGGTGCGAATCCAGACATTACCGGTGCAATGTACAATGGAGATTTTTCGAAATCCCTGGAACAAGCTCAAGCCGATAAGTATCAATATATCTTGGAGGGTATTAGGTTTAAACCCGGAGACCGGATTTTTGATATTGGATGTGGCTGGGGAAATATGTTAGCGGCCATACGCCGAGCCGGAGGAATAGGTTTTGGAGTTACACTATCTCCTGAGCAAAAAATGGTATGTGACCGTGATGGGCTGAAAGTCGGCCTACAGGACTATAAGACGGTTGATCCCAATAGGATAGGTAAGTTTGATGGAATTACTTCGATAGGGGCTTTTGAACACTTCTGTTCAGTTGATGAATATTTAGACGGGAAACAGGAATTGATTTATCAGCAATTCTTTCAACTTTGTCATGAGCTATTGCCAAAAGGTGGCCGGCTATTTCTCCAAACCATGATGTGGGGAGATAAAGGTGTTCCTGATGTTAAGGAAATGAGAAGTAAAAATCCGAAATATTCGGACTATTGGTATCTCGGGTTGTTGTCCCATTTTTATCCGGGCTCCTGGTTGCCGGAAAGCCTGCAACAAATTCAACATTGTGCGACGCCTTATTTCAAATTAGTATCCGAAAATAATGGCACCTTGGATTATATCCAGACTTATAAAGAGTGGCATAAAAGATTGAGGAAACCAACGGCGGCAAAATTTGGCTATGCTTTTAAATTGCTTCCAAAGCTCCTCTCTGATCATGAATTCAGGTTGCAAATTTCCTCTACTTTATATAAGTCTAATATGGTCTGTTTTGAACGGAACATCATGACGCACCAGCGAATGGTTTTTGAGAAGGTAGCTTAATATGTAGAGCGGATATTTAAACAGGGCACTAATGCAATTCAGGATGATCACCTTTTTTTCTATCAGGACAACTCCTGTTGTGGCAAAATCGCATCTGCCAGAATTTTCTCCACCGGCAGGTGAAATAAATTTAACTCACATCGCAGCCGTGCTATCAACTGTAAGGGTAAAGTGTACCAGCGCCGTTTTCGTCCCGCCAGTTTATTATAAAATTTAAATCGCTCGACTAATTGGTATTTTTCCGGCGTGACCCATGGGCCGGAAGAACCAACGTAGTCAAAGTCTGCCCATTCCTCGATGGTCTGAGGTAAAACGTACCCCTGTTCGACTACATCCTGAGTAATCTTTGAGCCAGGGTAGGGTTTGAAGTAAAAGATCGGCGTGGTAAAACCCGAATGCATTTGGTTCAGCTCTTTGGCGACCCGCAAGGTATCCCGTACACTTTGATCACTTTCATTAGGAAAGCCAACGATAAAAGGAAAAATGACGTGAATGTCTCGTTTTGCACAACGATGTGCCGTCTCGTAAACTTGCTCAATCTTGATGTCTTTTACCATCCAGTCCATCATTTCCTGAGAGCCAGACTCTACCCCGACCAGCACACGCCGCAAGCCAGCCTGTTTGCAAAGATCAAATTCTTCATCGGACATTCTGGAGCCTTGATCCGCACGCATCGTACCTGCCCAGCTGCTTTTAATGCCCCGGGATAAAAATTCTTCAGCGATTTTTGTTACCCGTTGGCGTTTGGTGAAAAAGGTTTCATCCTGGAAATTGATATCCGTGAATTGGTAACGGCGGTATAATTCTCCCAACTCTTCCCCCATCCGTTCTGGTTCAATGGCGGTCCAATTGCGATTAAAGACAAAGGGGTCTGCGCAAAAAGTACAGCGAAAACGACAACCGGTAGAAGAAATGTAATCCAGTTGGCGTCTTTTTTTTGCGACAAAATATTTTTCCACATCGATCAATTCATAATTTACCGGCGGCAGGAAATTCATATCCTCCAGGGGCCTTCCCGGGTTTTTTATAATCTCACCAGATGCATCCCGGTACGTAATGCCTTTAACGCCACTCAGGTCAGCTCCACTATCCAAGCATGCGACCAAGTCTTTAAAAGTGGCTTCGCCTTGTCCTTGAACACTAATATCCACCGCGGGCTCATCACGGAGCGTTTCCCTGGCAAATAGAGAAGGATGCCAGCCACCCCAAACGATCGGCAATTTTGGATACCTTGCCCGGGTGGCGCGACTTACTCGAAGTGCATCACGCAAAGGGTTACCAGTTAGAGAAGTAATGCCCAGGCAGAGTGCATCTTCAGCAGCTTCGAGCACGCGTTCCAGCGGTCGGTCATCTACGCGACCATCGATGATGATTACCTCGTAGTATTGTGGATCAAGCACAGAACCGATTGACAATAAGGCTAACGGCATATCATAAAAGACCGCCTTGGGATTATAGAGAATGATTTTTTTTCGTTTCATTAATTACGCTCGTAGCCAGGATTTTATGTTGATTTTTAATTGTATCCAGTAAGCTTTCCAAAGGTAGTGTTTTAGGCGGAATAATAACCGATACCAAAATAAGCTTATTCTTTGCTGCCAGCTGAGGGACACAATTGGAAAAGTTTGCGCATAAGGTAAAGACTCGAATTCTGCCGATAAATAATGATATAACAAACTGATCTGAGCGGTACTTAGTAAACGGCGATACTGATCAATACTATTAGAATTAATACGTTGAGAAAGCCCCTTATGCAAGTCTGTAGCTCGTTGGTCATTGGCTATGAAGAAGTTGTTGATGGTGAAGTCAAGCATTGATTTTTCGAAAGACAGTCCTAAAAAAGCGCAAAGGGAGGAAATAGTTTGTTCGGGGTTACGGACTAAGTCTTCGTAGGTTAATACCTGTTTATGGTTTTTGTAATTATTTTGTTGAGAAAAAATAGATCGCAATCCTCGTTTTACAAAAACTGCACTATTTAGTAAATTCTTATCCGTATAGGGGTTTTTATGGCCATGGGCTTTTGCTAAGCTACGACTCAGCGAACAGATAATATCGAAGGGATGTCGCAATAGCACTACAAATTTTGCGGTGGGACAAAAGGCTTGTAACTCTTTGAGAAAGTAGCTGTTTTCAGGTGTTTTTTCCCCGAAGATCATTTTGTGCTTCTTATCCAGGTATTCCCCGATTAATTTTTGCAGTAAGTTTTTGGATGAGCCGGTATAAGCAGGTTGAGCTTCTAACTGTGCTTGTATTAAGTCATAGGCCGGATCATTAAATTTAACCAGCCAGTTGGAGATACCTTGCATGAATTGTTGATAGTGCCAGGCAGATTGAAAATTAGTTTGCGCTTTATAACGAAGTATGTTTTCCATGAAATTCGACTCCGGGCAGACTCTCACCAAGGAATGATGATCCAATATCTGCTGAAGTAAAGTCGTACCAGATCGAGGGAGACCAATAATAAAAAAGACACTCGGGGAATCAGTATCAGCATTCTGTTTTTTCATCACCTCCCTTCTTTTTTCTTTTCTTTAATAAACGATAGCTGCTCTAATAACAGGGCGCCAACCACAAGTTGTCCCTGAGGATTTAAGTGTGGATCATTGTCATAATAAACGGGAAATCGTTGTTCATTTGCTTGCAAACGAGAGAGTGGATTAATGATGTCCACCTGATCTTGAGGAAGATGCTTATCAAGATATTGGTAAAAGGGATAGAAAGGATTTAGCAGGGCCTCTGAATGCTCAATGGAAGCCCCCATTTGAAGAAAGCGGTTTTGATATATCCTGCTTACCTGGATGGCATGTGGCATTAGTAGTAGATAAATTGGACAGTCATTGGGGACATTTTGAAAGGCCGCTTGAAGGCTTTTTGTATACGCCTCCATATCTGATAACTGTTGTTGCTGCAATAAAATGGCTTTCTCCAGAAAATCAGGTGCTGCGCGGATCAACATTTTGGTCCGGCCACTGTAGCGCTCCGGGGCAAAATCATTTTCCAGTTTAGCATCAGACTTTTGGGGACGATCATTAGCCAGCCAGTGTTTTAGCTGGGGTAATCTGGAGTTGATATATGCCAGCACTAACAAGCGATCTGCCAGCCACCAGTAAACCCTTCGCGCTGGAGAGATGGCAGCGCTTCCGGTTGGATGACGAAATTCCAACAGATCATTCCCCACGTAAACCTGATAGATGAGTAGTGCTGGTTGAAATTCCTGGATTCGACTCCGAAGAAATAATTCGTGTTGGCGAATGCAAGTCCCGGGTATAGCCGCATTGATGACCCGATAATCAGATAGACTATCTCGCAAGAGTTGCACGTAACTATTTTGATCAGCACTAAAGGAGTCGCCAATCACCAGTACCGTCGGGCGATCCGTCGCCTCTAAAAGCGCAGTTGAATTTAGACCATTAAGGTTGTTTCGATAAAAATCAACAATATACCAACGGTAACTGGCTTCCAGTAACAAGGTTACAGAAGCTATGAGAAAAAGAATGTAGCCCAGCGTTTTAATTCCTTTTTTCCACATCGTAATACGAAGATAGAAATTCTTACCTTAGGGCGTGAAAAGTGGAACCCATATGTTGTCAATTGATAAATTTACTACAGCTTCCAGGAAGGTGAAAATTGCTGCATTGGTTTTGATAGGCATTTATCTTCTGCTGATCTTTATCAATAGCTGGATGTCGGATGATAGCTACATCACTTTTCGAACAATCTATAATTTCATTCATGGCTACGGTCTCCGTTGGAATATTACTGAGCGGGTGCAGACCTATACGCACCCACTCTGGTTGATGATCTTATTACCAGGATATTGGCTGACTGGGCATGCCTATATTACAGCGCTTGGGAATTGCTTGTTGTTCTCGATGTTGGCAGTGGTTACTTTGTTTCTTCAAGCCAAAAATTATCGACAGGGCCTGTTTGCAATTTTATTATTAATCGGTTCTCGTGCCTATCTTGATTTTTCGACCTCAGGCCTGGAGAATCCACTGACTTATTTTCTACTGGTGCTTTTTGCTGCTGGAAGTTGGCCAATAGGAAAAGGAAAGGGGAATATGTTCTTGTTGAGTCTGATTGGTAGTTTATTGGTATTGAACCGATTGGATCATGTGCTGCTTGTATTCCCTATCCTGCTTTGGGCCTTTTGGCAAAACAGGAGTTGGAAAACCCTGGGGCGAATGTTGTTGGGATGGAGCCCTTTTATTTGTTGGGAGCTATTTGCTCTCCTCTATTATGGCTTCTTACTACCCAACACGTTTTATGCAAAAGCTCAGATCGGCTTTCCACCGGAGGTATTATCAGCACAAGGACTCTATTATTTACTGGATTCTCTTCAGCAGGATTACGTCAGTTTACCCGTGATCGTACTGGCAATTTTAGCAGCGTTGTGGCGCAGAAAAACGATCTTCGTTTTGTGGAGCATTTCGCTAATCTCCTATTTAATCTATGTAGTGATGGTGGGCGGAGACTTTATGAGTGGCCGGTTTATAGCTACGCCGTTTTTAATTGCTGTGTTGATTATTAGCCAAATGGAGTGGAAGACTCCGTTTTTAGTATGCTTAAGTCTGGTTGTTGTGATATTGGCTTTGTCTCATCCTTATCACCCTGTCTATACCAGATCAGATTATTATCAGGATCGAAAAGGAAAGGAGCGAAAGTTATTTCCTAAAGGGATTGTGGATGAAAAAGGAATGGCCTGGAAACGCTCGGGTTTATTAGATCTCTCTCGTTGGGACCCAGTGCTCAAAATGGAACAAGACCGAAAAGAATGGCCCCCGGATCCGGTGACGGTACTCAAATGGGAGGTTCAGGTAGCAATAGGTATGCGAGGATATAGTGCCGGACCACACACCTTTATTTTGGATCGGCTGGCATTATCGGATCCGCTGCTCGCACATTTGCCAGCGGAACGTCGACCCAACTGGCGGGTAGGACATTATTTTAGAAAAATTCCGGAAGGATATCTGGAAACACTTCAAACTGGGAATGATCACTTTACGGATCGACAGTTAGCGGCTTATTATACCAAACTAAAAATAGTTACCCAGGGGGATTTGTTTGAGAAAGAGCGGTGGAGAGCAATTATAAAGTTTAATTTCGCGGCCGATGATCACTTGATCGATAAAGCGTTTTACCAAAAAGTTGAATAGTCCATGAAACGTATTCTTGGTATATCGGCGTACTACCATGATGCTGCTGCGGCCTTGATTGTCGATGGCTTAGTGGTTGCTGCTGCCCAGGAAGAGCGTTTTAGCCGGGTAAAACATGATGCCGGATTTCCAACCCAAGCCATCCGTTATTGTCTGCAGGAAACCGGCCTGAGAATCGATCAGCTTGATGCCGTTGTTTTTTACGAAAAGCCTTTTCTTAAGTTTGAGCGTCTATTGGAGACGTATTATGCCTTTGCTCCCAGGGGATTTACTTCCTTTGTCAAGGCAATGCCGAGGTGGGTCAAAGAACAATTATTATTAAAACAACAGATCCGGAAATCGCTGGCAGAGATCGAAGTGTTTGATAAAAAAAAGTTAAAGTTGTTGTTTAGTGAACATCATCTTTCTCATGCTGCAAGCGCTTATTATGCTTCTCGTTTTTCAGAGGCCGCGGTATTAACCATCGATGGAGTGGGGGAGTGGCCGACCAGCACTTTGGCATACGGTAAGGGGCGAGCGTTGCACATTTTTAAAGAAGGGCACTTTCCTCATTCCTTAGGATTATTATACAGTGCATTTACCTATTTTTTGGGTTTTCGGGTCAACTCGGGAGAATACAAATTGATGGGCTTATCGTCTTATGGTAATGCATCCGGAGCAAATTACAAACGCTTCCAGCAAATAATAACAGAAAAATTAGCAGATGTAAAGATTGACGGATCACTGCGGTTGAACCAACAATATTTTTCTTATGCCACCGGCCTCAGAATGTTAGGAGACCGGCAATGGGAAAATCTATTTGAGATAGCTCGTCGATTGCCAAACGAAGCATTTATACAAGCGCATGCTGATCTGGCCCTCGCCATCCAACGATTTACCGAAGAAGTCATTTTGCGGATGGCAAAGGAAGTTAAGCGGTTGACCCAAGCTAAATATCTTTGTATGGCCGGAGGGGTAGCACTGAATTGTGTGGCCAATGGGAAAATTCTCGAAGCAGGTATTTTCGAAGAGGTCTTTGTACAACCGGCAGCAGGAGATGCAGGTGGTGCCTTGGGGGCAGCTTTGGCGGTACATCATCTTTATTTTAAAGAACAGCACCGACCGAATTCAGAGAAAGACAAAATAGGAGGCGCATTGTTAGGGCCGGAATTTTCTGATCGCGAGATCAAAAGGGCGCTGCAAACACATGACCTCGATAATGAGTATTTTTCACAATTTTCTATTCTGGCAGAAACAGTAGCCCGGGAGTTAGCGCAAGGTGCGATCATCGGTTGGCTGCAGGGGCGTATGGAGTATGGCCCCCGAGCTTTGGGCAACCGTAGTATTTTAGCCGATGCCAGAAATCCGGAAATCCAGCAACGTTTAAACATGAACATAAAAAAAAGGGAAAGCTTTCGCCCTTTCGCCCCTATTGTTCTGGCTGAAGACGCTGAGCACTATTTTGACTTACAGCAGGAATCGCCTTACATGAATTTAGTGGCAAAGGTCACGGCATCGCAATTACATCCCATTCCTGCGGATTATGAGAAGTTGTCAATTCGTGATAAATTAGCCCGGGAAAAATCTAAGATCCCTGCCGTTACCCACGTTGATTTTACGGCGCGAATACAAACCGTAACCGGA
>CBDUIU010000095.1:0-9766 GCA_965367335.1 uncultured Saprospiraceae bacterium | reverse complement strand
ACAGAGGGCTTAACTAGGGTGAAGGGCTAAAATCGTACCAGAATTGACAGATCAGGGGGATGATTCGGGCCTAAATAATGAGCTAAATATTGAAGAAGAATAGGACTTCGCATAGACAAAAAAAGTCTATGCGACTTACTTGTCGCATAGACCTATCAGGGATTTTACAGAATTTTTTACATTTTATAGATGATATAAAGCTTGCTTTTTTGAAGTATTAATCGTTAAGGCCACTTAAGAATTGTTGAACCTGTGTTGGCGCTAACCATTGTATTTCAATTTCTTCTTCTCCTTCTGCTAAAGTTTTCTGAATTTTCTCTTTTTCTTTTAAACCAGAAAAAACTTCACCTATTGTTGGGTTATTAGAGGAAATGCCAAGAATACCATTGCGAAATTGGAAAAAATAATAAAAGCCAGAAGGAGATTTAAGGTAAAGTTGGGTGCGATCTCCACCTGTAAGTGGTTTTTGTATTTTCAAAAAACCATCAAACCAACGATGAAGCGGTTGATCACCAAGAGAAAATAATCCGATTTTTCCTTTATTATTGATAAAAGCCCGCTGTTCACTATCCCAGCTTAGATCAATATGGCTAAAAAATAAAGAGGCCTTACCTAACTCTTTTGGCACATAGCGGCTACCTGACTTCATCCCGGAAATCGTTTGTTTAAGCTGTTTACTATTATCTATGAAATAAAACAGTGCTTTTTCATACAAATCACTATTTGTCTGATAATTTATTGGATCAGCATCAAAACTATGGGTCTTGAAATCTGATGCAATTGCTTTCCAAAGCTTGTCAGGCAAGGGGAAGTCAAGTCTCGCCATTACTGTTGCTTGCGTATGTATGTTATTATTTTTATTAGTTTGGATAGAACCGGCGACTTTCGTCAAAATAGTACTGAGTTCTGAACCCACCTCCAAGGCGCCTTCATAGGTGTATCCTTTTCCTTGTTGCTCTACTCGAAATAAGGTACCTCTGCTTGTTTTATGATGTACACGCATGGAATCTCCAAGAAGGAAAGCATCTGCTGCTATATCATAGCGAAGATAACCGGTAATTTCACTTAGGGGCCGGTCTCCTTTATGATGTGTATAGCCTAATATTTGAGGGTAAATTTCTCCCGTTTCAGAGCTTAAATAAAGTCCGGTGCTCAATTGCTGGTTTTGCGGATCTAATATTTCATTGGGTAATTGTAGAATTGGCTGTTTTTTATTTCCTTTATAATTTACTTCAAACCAGCGGGTATTTGGCAAACGAGGATCATCCAAACGGGCATAACCTTCAAATTGAAGCCCCGTCCAGTTTGATTGCAAATTCACTTTACCTTTAAAATTAATTTTTTTACCAAGATAAAAAGGATCCTTTTCCTGAATCTCCGTGGTGGCTTTAGTAATAACCTGCCGGTTTTTCTTTTTCCCTTTGCCAATCCTTTCTGCTTCAATCAAAACAAAATGGACTTTTTGTTCCTGTTGGTCCAATTTGTAAACATAGTCGCCAGAGGCAGTTAGGCTATTTTTACCAAAAATATCAGCCGAAACATTCACAATCTCATGATAACGATTCAGCGTATCCATCACTAATCGTGCTTTTTGCAAACGCTCTATTTTTCCGTCTTTCAAAATGGCTACCTGCCCACTATCCGGATACAGCCAGGCATCCGCAAGCTGGATCCGCTCTACTCCGCCAATTTTTAAAATAGAAGACTTTAAGTCATAATCGGCATTAGCACCATCAAACTGAATACCCTCCTGCTTCTTGTCTGTACACCAAAAATAGCCTAGCCTGTTTTCCCCGGGATGAAAATGCACACTTTCATTTTTCATATCCCAATCATAACTATTCATACTTGTACGATATTTGTTATAAGGCAAACTCGTCGTCACCGTGTCCAGGCGAGCACGGATAAACCCCATCTGCTTGTCAAAGTCAAGATCTGCTTTGACATTTTCAGTAGCCAGTGCCAATTCTTTGACAATACCCTGAGTTTGGATACTGAGATTACAAGAATCGGCCTTGATGGAGTAGGCACCAAAGGAAAGTAGATCTGCAGACACTGCTCCTGCAGGCCATTTGGCATTACCCCTTCCATGCAAGCCGTCAGGCGTTAGGATTAATAAGCCTTGATGGGTATATCCATTTTTCGAAAATAGTTCGAAAGCCTGTTCTGCAGAGCGGACATACATACTATCCCGATAAGGTTTCCAGTCAATGTCCACCGTTTTTCCAACAACCGCCGGAATTTGCACGGCTTCGTCCCGCACCTCTGGCAACTCAAATTTCTCAGCACTGCATCTGAGACGGTTAGGTTGAAAATAAATATCTTGAGACACCACTTCAGCCCAGCGATAAGAAAATTTGCCCTTCCCGAAAAAGCCATCATTGCTTAATAAGATTTGACCTTTAAATTGCCCTCGTTGCTGATAAAGCGAATATCCTGATTCGGGCGTATGGTGTTGATAGCCCAAAGATTGATCTTCCTGCAACAAGAGTGTCTCCCGAAAAGCTGGAAAAATATCCGCTGAAGTCATGGTACCCGGAAAGACCATTTGGCTGCCAGAAATATGACCTAGGCCTTTTAGTTTAAAAGGATCAAGTGCGAAGAAAAAATTTGCCTTTTGGTAATTGGTATCAGCTTGTGTATAGTAAACGTAGGCCTCCTTTTGACTGCTAAAGGCCGGATAATAGGACGACGTATCCCGCCCGGATTTATTATCTGCCCGATCGATATACAAAACGCCGCTTAGGTTTTCGAGACGGGAACCGATAGACAGTCCGGAAGGTGTTTTAGAGTTCGACTCCTGAGCCCCCTCTTCATTGAGAAACACATCAAAATAGGCAACGGAATCCAATTGAATTACAAAAGGTTCATATTCAAAACGCATCCCTTGCCCCTCAAAAACGCCTAATCCTGAGAACAACCGCCCATCAAATTGCATCCCTCTATTGCTTAATAAGGTCACTTGACCTTCTAATGGCTTGGCAGCTACCTGCCGTGGGCCACTAAACTCTAATAACTTAACTCCGTCTGTCTGCCATTGATGATCTCCAAACTGAAACCTTGCATTCGCTTGATGATGACTTGACACCAGACGTACCTGATCAAAATCTGATTGTTCCTGATCGGCCGCCACAAAATGGAGGGCCTTATCTAACACTTTAATTACTTCTTCACTCCTGTCCCAATCAATAAACCCTTTGGAACAAAGATCCTCTAACAAAGGAGCAATTTGCCCGGCGGATAAGTTAGGATTTAATTGTTGGGCAAATTCAGTAGCGGAGAAAATTCGAGATGCTTTTTCCTTTGCCAACCAATTTAGAGTCGCGACTGGATTTCGACTTGCTGCTCCTTGCAATTTACGATATTGCCTAACATCAAAAAATTGAGGTGAAGAGATCACAACATCTGCACTACCCTGCTCAACCGCCAGGTTTTTCGGGCTTAATAATAGGGAATCCTGTTTAAGCCACCATTCGATCTTATCTGCCCCTATATTCATCCGGGTGTAGCTATCAATAAAATCGCGACGCCCTTCTGCTTGTTTACAGTTTCGTTGTACGTGGAGATAGCCACGTTTCACCTCATACCGCATTTGTACCATTGGATGATACAACGAGTCCTTTATATAACAAGATATAGACAGCATTGCTCCTGGGCTAATAATACATTCAGATTTAATGGTGAAACTTTCCGAATAAGCCCTAAATTTTGTTTCCCCATCGGACGAATTTTTAATCATAAAGGCAAGTTGATCGGCCTTACTAACCATTTTCTCTTTTAAGCCCTGTAATTGATAAAAGCCATGCAACTGAATTCCTTCCTCTTCATTTTTGATCCATACTTTTTCCGAGGCAGTAAATTGTGGGTATATTGTTTTAGCTGGATCAGGGTTTTGTAGAAGACGATCCACAAAGGTGCCTTTAACCGCCTGATCTGGCCATCGGTCGGGAAAGTGCAATAATGCTTGATCGGCAATGTATTTATTCTTTTTAACTTGAATCGAATAAGCTTGAAGTTCCACCACTATCTGCTCCTTTCCTAATCGTTGCCAATTCGTCTCACCGGTAGAACCTAGAAATTGTTTTTTTATGGGTGAGAAAATTCCACTAGCTTTTTCAATGACCAATTTGTTTGTTTTACCCAATCCTTCCAATTTTATAGCTTCAAATTTAAGAAAGGGCTGATTATCTTTTAGTATCCATATCGCCCCTTTATCTACCCGCCAAACGATGGAAGATTTACCCTCAGTCAGCATAGATGTAGTAAAAAAATGTAAAGAAAAACTTAATGTCTGTTTAAGTAATTTTGAAGAATAATGATTAGCGTCTGCAACCATGACACCCCAGGTGCTTTGCCAGCTATCCCATTGTTTATCTTCTTTTTTACTATTCAGGATTAGTAGGCATTCTAAGTACTGCTGAAAGAAAGGCTCGGCAGCCAACTTCCGATCTAGCATGCTGTTGCTCACTTCAATCAGCATGGAGATCTGTTTTTCACTAAAAGCACCGCTTTCGTATGCGCGTTCAAATTTTTGAAAAATATCCAGCAGAGGCTTCCGCTTTTTTCCCGTCATGAACTGTTCAAGTTCTTTGATAAACAGATCTCGATCATTAGAAAAATGACTTGGATAGGTAGAATTACTCCATAAGGTGGTTGCAGCCAATAGACTTACCACCATCATACACATGATGTGGCGTAGCGTGTTCATAATAGTTGTTTTTGTTTATTGAGAGGGGGGAAAAAGCAAACAGGCAAAGGTCTAACAATCTAATTAGCAGGATCATCAAACAGTGCAACTATCTACTAATGGGAGGAAAGCGCAACATCATAGATGATGCATGAAAATGGAGGGCAGGGAACAGGAAGAAATAAGAACGATAAAATATTTCTCTTAGAAAATCAAACTTAGTTGGAGGAGGAGGCCATTACAGCGATTGAGAAGGGGAAGGCAAAAATTCTTAACAAAGATACTATCTTTATTGGTGTCAAGGCATACCCTGAAACTGGTATAATTAAAAATTGTAATTGTTATCTTATTTTCAAAAATTCAAAAATGACCTACTACAATACTAAAAATTTTAATATAGGTTGGCCATGGCCCTTACTGTTTCTAGCCCTTTTGGGGTGCCAGTCTCCGAAATTTAAAAAGTCCTTAGCCAGGACCAATCGGCCAAACATTTTGTTCATCATGACTGATGACCATACGAAACAGGCCATGAGTCTTTATGATAGTAAACTCATCAATACGCCAAATCTTGATCGAATTGGTCTGGAGGGTATTCGTTTTAATCGCAGCTATGTAACTAATTCGATTTGTGGGCCTAGTCGTGCCGTATTGCTCACCGGCAAATACAGTCATAAGAATGGCTTCAAAAGCAACACAGATGTATTTGACAGCAAGCAGCAGACCTTCCCGGCCTTACTTCAACAGGGCGGTTACTACACTGCAGTTGTAGGAAAATGGCACCTTAAGAATCACCCAGCAGGTTTTGACTATTGGAATATTCTTACAACCGAAGGGTTTTATTACAACCCGGATTTTATCCGCCAGGGTGATACCATTCGCTATGAAGGATATGCTACGGACATTATCAATCAACTCGCCATTGAAGCCATTGAAAACCGGGATAATACAAAGCCTTTCTGTTTGCTTTATCACCATATGGCACCTCATCGTAACTGGATGCCAGCACTAGAGGACCTGGCTTTGTTTGAGGATCAGGAATTCCCTGTTCCAGTTTCATTTAATGACACTTATGAGAATCGTACATCTAGTGTACCTGCACAAGATATGCGTGTAGCCAACATGTTCCTATCCTACGATATGAAATTACCTAATGAAGCTTATCAACGAGAAACTGGGACGGGCGGAATGGCAGCGTTTGATGCGCCCACCTATTGGGAACGTCTTTATAAGCGGATGAGCAATAAACAAAGAGCCATCTGGAACCAGCATTATGATCAGATCAGTAAGCGGTATAAATCATTACCCAAAAATCAACAAGCCCTGGAGGAATGGAAGTACCAACGTTATATGCGTGATTATTTAAAGTGTGTTGTGTCGGTAGATAGGAATGTAGGTAAAATACTGGATTATTTGGATGAAAAGGGGCTCGCTGAAAATACGCTTGTGGTTTACACTTCAGACCAAGGGTTTTATCTGGGAGAACACGGGTGGTATGACAAACGATTTATGTACGAAGAATCTTTTAGTATGCCTCTTGTCATGCGTTACCCTAAAGGGATTAAACCAGGAATAGGCGCTGATCAGTTCGTTTTGAATTTGGATTTTGCTGCGACTTTTCTGGATTTTGCTGGCTTATCCATTCCATCTGACATTCAGGGCCAATCTCTACGGCCTATCTGTGAAGGTAATATACCAAATGACTGGCGAAAGTCTGTTTATTATCACTACTACCAATCGCATGGTTGGCATCAGGTAGCTAAACATTATGGTGTCCGGACGGATCGATATAAATTGATTTGTTATTACGAAAAAAATGAGTGGGAACTTTATGATTTGCAACAAGATCCACACGAATTAACGAATGTGTATGCTAACGAAAATTATTCTGAGACAAGGTCGTATCTAAAAAAAGAGCTTAAACGGTTGCAAGCATATTATGATGTGGACGTCTTCTAAACCAGCTATGGTAAAGTGTTGAATAGAAGACCAGCTTTAGCAGTAGTCAGAATTACAGACCGTTTCAGCAATGCTTATACGAAAAGAGGAGCGCCTCCTGCGGTAGCAAGTAAACTCTCCTCTTTTTAAGCAAAAGGCGCTTTCTATACGTTGATTAAATGATGGATACTAACGCGTCGCTTTTACTCTTGCCACGAAGTTCTGTGCTGTTGAAGGTTCAACCGCCTGAATTTCAAAGGTTTCCCCATCCGGCATTTTGATAATGGTATCCTTGCTTTTCATTCCCGCAAGGGCTTCGTTGTATTTGGTATTATTTGAAACGGTGTTAAGAATTCCTTGTTTGAAACCAAAGAAATAATAATAGTCACTGGGTGATTTGATGTAAATATACATGCGGTCATCGTCATTACTTGGCATTTTAAACTCTATGTAACAGGTTAGCCAACGATTAATCGGAGTCCCTTTGATACTACACAAACCCACTTTATCATCTTTGCTAACAAAGGACTGATAATCCGCATTCCACTTCATGGGTAGGTTGCTAAAGAAAATATCGTGTTTATCATATTTACTGGGTAAATCTAAACCGATATTTTTCATATTGGCCACGGCACTATTATACTCTTTATCAGTAGGGACAAACTCAGCCAGAGCTGCATCGTAGAATTCCTCATCTTTAAGATAATCAATTACCCTGGCATCAAAGCTGGAAGATTTCAAGTCGGTAACGATAATATCCATCAATTTAGAAGGCATTAAAAGATCAATCCCTGCCATGAAATTAGCGACGATATCCCCATGCTTAGTTTGGCCAGCCTCTTCTGTTAAAGAGGTTTCAATCTTACCGGACGTTTTTAATTTTACATATTTCAAAGCCGAACCGACCTCAAAGGTACCTACTGCATCAATTTTTCCATCTTTATTGTTATAGGTCAGTTTATTCCCCCGGATAGCACCGTGTAGGATTTTAGCAGAATCGCCAAAATTAAATTGATCCGCCTTAAGGTCATATTTAAAATAGCCTTGTGCTTCCAGTACATTCCGGTCTTTGCGAAATTGCTTAGGCATCATCACCCGTGAATAAACTTTAGCAGTTTCTTTACTTAAATACAAACCGGTATACAAAGGATCCCCCCGATAATTTTTAGGAACATCATAAGCAATTGCCAAGTCACTTTTATCCCCTTCAAAGTTTACGGAAAACCATTGTCGCTGTGGCATGAGGGGCACATCTAACCTGGCAAATCCATTGAACGTGAGGTTTTTAGATTCTGCATTCAAAGATATAGTTCCCCGATATTCCGTTTTGTGGTCAATATAAAATTTGTCAGATTCTTTAACTTCCCCTTTGGCCCTGGTTACCGATTTCTTCTCACTCTGTGCGCCCTTCCCTACCCTGGTTCCTACAATATCCTGAAACTCGATCTCTTGTTTTCTCTCTCCGATGTTATATTCATAAAAACCACTGGCACGGTACTCTTTTTTTCCTAAAACATTCACGGTAGCCCGATTAATCACGTGGTGCTTAGTCATAGTATCTGCAACAATCCTGGCATTTTCCAACTGGTGCATTTTCCCTCCTTTTTCAATTTGGATCTTACCGTCCTCAGTGTATACATAGGCATCAGAGGTTTGAATAAAGGGTACCTCACCAATTTTCAATTCATTTGATTTCAAGTCATAAAAAGCAGTTTTACCGCGAAAATTCAAAGAATCCTGGTTGGGGTCAATCGATGTAAACTTCCCGTAATCGCCTTCCTCATTTTGGAAGGTGATGGTCTCATTGGTCATATCCCAGGTAAAATCGTTGAGCGTTGTAATATATTTGTTATAAGGCATGGTGATCGGCTCATCGCTATTCGCTTTGATCTCACCGATCTGTTCGTCAAAATCCAGATCTGCATTAACATTTCGCGTATCAAAGGCTAGTGCATCCTGCCCGATCGCATAAATCTGTAAGATGGAAGTGTCCGCCTTTACAGAAAAGGCACCAAATGACATCAGGTCGGAATTTAATTCTCCTTTTTCCCACTGAAACTTACCGACTCCCTTCAAACCACCTGGCGTTAAAATGGCCGTATTTGCCAGGGTGAAATTAGGCTGTTTAAATAATTCAAATGGCTTTTCCTTAGTTCGGATATACATGCTGTCCTGATAGGGTTTCCAATCAATGGATACTTCATAACCCACCGCCTGTGGAACTTCAGGGTCTGCATTTCTGGCCTCCTCCAAATCGAAGCGGTCTGCTGTAGCTAGCATCTGAGTAGGCTTGAATACGATATCCTCAGATTTGACGGTCGCTTGTAAATAGCGAAGTGTCCCTTGTCCGAGATAACCTTGTTTACTCAGGTCTATTTTACCGATGTAATTACCCTGGCCTTGATAGGTAGGATAGCCTTCAGCTGGTGTTTCAGTAACAAAACCAAGTGACTCTTCTTCTCCCCTTACAATCAGTGTTTCTTTATAGTCTGGAAAAATACCGGCAGACACCATCTTTCCCTTAAAATTAATGTCTTCAAGGGCAAAATTATCCAAGCCGTTAAAGGAGAATTTATCTAATTCAAAATAGAAAGAATCTCTTGTGTAGCAACCACCCTGATTATTAAGTTGATCATAGAAAACGTAAGATGGCCCGGTACTATTAAAGGATGGAAAAAGTGGAATATCTTCCTTTCCAGATTTATTATTAGGTGCGTCGATCAATAAGATCCCGCTTAGATGTTCAATCCGGGAGCCAATCGATAAGGCAATCGGTTCACCATTTTCATCAACAGCTTCAGAAGGGACAAAAAGATCAAAGTAGCGAATAGAGTCCATCTCGATGTGATGTCGATCATAATTGTATTTGAAATCAATGCCATCAAATGTGGAGAATCCGGCAAAGACTTTTCCATCAAAATCCATATTTCGATTTTTCCGGATAGCCAGATTGCCCATGAATGGTTTAAGTGCTACTTTCTGTGTTTGACTGAATTGGACATTTTTAACCCCATAGGTGTCCATAACATCGCTATTCAGAAGAACAACAGCATTAATACTATCAGAATTAGAGGTGATTTTCAGAAAGTCATAATCTACTTTATCCTGACTAGCACTGGCGTAATGATGGATTTTATCTTTTAC
>CBDUIU010000094.1:0-9791 GCA_965367335.1 uncultured Saprospiraceae bacterium | reverse complement strand
TGTTCACAATTATGGTGTTGGTTCGTCTGGGTTAAAATTTAATAACATTACCCCTAATCTGAATCCACCTAATTACCTTTTCGAAGGCAAAGCACCTTTTTTAACATCTTTTGTCACCACGTCACCTGATGGAGCTGTCACTACTATTGTCCCACAATATTCTCCAATAAATTTTATGCAGTTGACAATAGTGGATAATGATCCGCCATTAACCCTGGATTATGCTGATTTTGAAGATGCTAATTATCAGGCGTTTTTATCTCCGTTGCAGATGAGTACGTTTCGTCCTGGGGGGCAGGTTGATGTTTATCAGGTAAGTCAGATTGTAGGAACCGATGATGCTTTGATGTATCACCCCAGTTGCCGTTGGTTGAATGACGGGCAATTGCGCTTTCAGGGTACTTTGACACAGTTGCTCAATTTTGGATGGGATTATGACCCGATGGGAAATCCTGTAGTGGGAACCGACTGTGACGGTTTAGTGAAAATCAGTGACTTAAACGGGAATAACTGTACATTCGTGCAGTGTCCGTAAAATAAATATAAAAAGCGCGATTACTGCCAAGGTAATCCTGAGGTATCGCTACCAGGTTAAATACAGAAAAAGCCTTCGTTTGCATGATCAACGAAGGCTTTTTCTTTTGTAATAATTACTATAGAAGGAGCTGCTACATTTATTCTTCCTCTTCGTGTAAATGCTCCACCGGTTCAATCATCGATAATTTCAATAAATCATATTCTTTTTTGCTAATACTGCCCCAACCGAGGAAACCACCGGATGCTTTAGCTACGTGTTCTGCAAAACTTAACAGTCCTTTGTAAAAGCGATAAGCGGTAGCATTATCTAATTTGGCAAGGATCGGATTAAGTTTGGCCAACTGGGTAGATACTGCAAGTTTACGAGCCTCATTGTCCTTTGGTAAATGCTCGAGCAGATAATCCATTCGGCTTGAAAAATTCTCACCAACTTTCAAATAATAGGGTTGTAAAGATTTATGATGGTCATAACTACGTATTTTAGCAATCTTCGCAGCCCAGGCTCTTTCTTTAGTATCGATATGCCCATCAGCTCCCGCGATTAAAATGGTAACATAAGGGATAGCATCCAACAGGTCAGCTTTTTCTTCCGGACTAAGCGTTTCAAAAACAGAAGTCATTTATTAAAAAGATTAGGTTGATAAATCGGGTTTCAAAGATACATAGTGATATACCTATTTTTTAGGCAGGGCAAAGATAAGTGGAAAAATTCGGAAAACGAGATTTTAAATCTATCTTTGTTAGCACTTTTTACTTCTATTTCTTTTAGCATTTCAATGCTTATTAAAACTCTACAGATATCGTGGCGAAATCCGAGAAAACATCAGCAAAAAAACCAAAGAAAGTTACTCCTTTAATGCAACAGTATTTCGGTTTGAAAAACCAATATCCTGATGCCATTCTTCTATACCGGGTTGGTGATTTTTACGAAACTTTTGGCGAAGATGCTATTAAAACATCTCAGGTGCTGGGAATTGTATTGACGAAGCGAAACAACGGCGGAAGTGATATCGAGCTGGCAGGTTTTCCTTATCATTCGCTTGATCTATATTTACCCCGATTAGTAAAGGCAGGTTTGCGGGTGGCAATTTGTGAACAGTTGGAAAAACCCAGTAAAGAGAAAAAAATTGTTAAACGAGGAGTCACCGAGATGGTTACTCCGGGTGTAGCTATCAGTGATCAGTTATTAGAAAACAAACAAAATAACTTCCTGGCTGCAATCCATTTTGGACGTAACAACCACTATGGTCTGGCCTTCCTGGATATTTCAACGGGAGAATTTTTGGTCAGTGAAGGGGACAGCGCTTATACGGATAAATTATTACAAAGCTTTTCACCCTCCGAGGTACTATATTCCCGTAACCGGAAAAAGAATTTTGATGAACAGTTTGGGGACCGCTTCTATGCCTATCAATTAGATGATTGGATATTTACCACAGATTATACCGAAGAAAAGCTACAGGAGCACTTTGAGGTAAACAATCTAAAAGGATTTGGTATAGAGCAAATGGAATTAGCTAAGGTGGCAGCGGGGGCTTGTTTACACTATCTCGCGACTACTGAAAATACCAACCTTAAACACGTCAATACGATTAGTAGGATGGAGCCTGACCGCTATGTTTGGTTGGATCGGTTTACCATTAGAAATCTTGAATTGATTTTTTCACCTCATGATAATGGTGTCCCGTTGATCCAGATTTTGGATAAAACGGTTTCTCCAATGGGAGGGAGATTGTTAAAAAAATGGGTGGTATTGCCTTTGAAACACCTGGAAGATATTGCTTTGCGGCATAGCATTGTTAGTCATTTGCTAAATCACAATGAAGTGGCATTGGCGATTGAAGAAAAGATTAGAGAAATGGGTGATTTGGAGCGATTGATATCGAAGGTGCCATTAATGAAAATTAACCCTCGTGAGGTCAGACAATTGCAAAGGGCAATAGAAGCCATAACACCCATAAAATCCCGATTGGAACAAAGCGATTTACTGGCTCTGCAACAGCTAGGAACTAAACTGGATCCTTGTAACAAGCTTGTGAAATTGGTGGAAAAGACTATCTGTAATGAACCCCCGGTAAATCTGGCTAAAGGAGCTGTGATCGCAGATGGCATAAACGAAGAGTTAGATGACCTTCGGCATATTGTTAAAAACAGTAAAGATATTTTACTGGAAATCCAACAAACTGAGGCGGAACGAACTGGCATCACCAATTTAAAAATTGGATTTAACAATGTGTTTGGGTATTATTTAGAAGTAACTAATAAACACAAAGGCCAGGCCCCGGAGGAATGGGTCCGTAAACAAACGCTGACAAATGCTGAACGCTATATTACTGAAGATCTCAAAAAACTCGAAAGTAAAATTTTAGGCGCACAGGATAAAATTCTTGAGTTAGAGAGTAGACTATATGAGCAATTAGTGCTGGAACTATCCGACTTCATTAGTCCGGTTCAACGTAATGCTGCAGTCGTCGCACAATTGGATTGCCTCTTGTCTTTTGCCAAAGTAGCCTTGAAAAATGACTATAGCTGTCCTCAAATGGATGATAGCTATCTCATTGACATAAAAGCTGGTCGCCATCCAGTCATTGAACAACAAATGGCTCTGGACGAATCATTCGTTCCTAACGATGTCTATCTGGATAATGAAGAACAACAGATCATGATGATTACCGGTCCAAATATGGCGGGTAAATCAGCTTTGTTACGTCAAACAGCTTTGATCTGCCTGATGGCACAGATGGGGAGTTATGTGCCGGCTCGTTCTGCCCGACTGGGGTTGATCGATAAGGTGTTCACCAGGGTAGGAGCTTCGGATAATATTTCATCCGGTGAATCGACCTTTATGGTAGAAATGAATGAGACGGCTAGTATCATGAATAATGTTTCTGATCGGAGTTTGATCTTGCTGGATGAAATTGGTCGGGGCACCTCAACTTATGATGGGATATCCATCGCCTGGTCAATTGCTGAATATTTACACCATAATCCTTCGGCTCGTGCAAAAACACTTTTTGCTACCCACTATCATGAACTCAATGAGTTAGCCAATCGCTATTCAAGGATTAAAAATTATAATATAGCAACTAAGGAGGTGGACAAGAAAGTCATCTTCTTACGCAAACTAGTTCCTGGAGGGAGTAATCACAGTTTTGGTATTTATGTGGCTAAAATGGCTGGTATGCCCCGGGTTATCGTAGAGCGAGCAAACCAAATTCTTCATACTTTAGAGCAAAAATCCATTGAGAATGGTGGGAATACTCATGATATGGAAGCAACAAAAGCCAATCTCCGACAGCTTCCCGCCGAACCCGTTCAACTTAGTATTTTTGAATCCGTCGATCCAATGGCAGAACAAATTATGCAACAACTTCAAGATACCGACCTTAATGCCATGACCCCGATCGAATGCATGATGAAATTGGCAGAGCTAAAAAAATTGCTCACGTAATTAGGAAATACTCGAAATTCGATCAGTTAACTGATAGTTAAATGAACTTATCATGAAAATGTTCAAAAAAATGATAAAACTACTTTTACTGGTCACTATTGGACCTGTTCTCCTTTATATGGCTTTAGCACTGGTGCTTTCCTATATCAGTTTTTCTCCAAAGCAAATTGATTGTCAAGATGCCCACCGCTTTTTCGTTTCGTCGAACGGTGTGCATACAGATATCATTTTACCCACAGCTATTGTTGACCCGGTTATGAAGCCACAACTTGGTATTGAGCAGGGTACTGCATTTGTCGCTTTTGGCTGGGGAGATAAAGGTTTCTATCTGGATACCCCAACTTGGGCAGAACTCAAAGCCTCAACTGCAGCTAAGGCAATGCTAATGAATAGCCCCACGGCGATGCATGTAACAAACTACTTTCAAGTTAAACCGGATTGGAAAGAAGCAAAAATTTGTGATGAACAATTGACCGCCATCTACCAACACATTCGCGAGTCTTTTAGCTATGATAAAGAGGGCAATATTATGGAAATTGTTGGTAAAGGTTACACCCCTCACGATCGCTTTTATGAAGCTGAAGGAAATTATACTGGGATCTATACATGCAACGTATGGGTAAATCAAGGATTGAAGAAGGCTCATATTAGAACCTCCGTGTGGTCGCCTTTTGAGTTTGGGATTATGCATTATATGGAGAAGGTGAATTTGGAGACAGTCAGATAAAAAAAAACAACGCTCCTGCTGGAGCGTTGTTAACAATATGGATTCTAAAACACTACTAATGTGTTTACCTTTAGCGCAATATTTTATTATAAAAAAACGCAATAATCAGTTAAGAAAAAATGACAGATTCTATCCGTACCCTACAACCCACTTCCCTCTGGAATCATTTTGCTGATCTCAATGCCGTCCCTCGCCCTTCTAAAAAAGAGGCACGTGTGATCGCTTTTATAAAACAGTTTGGGGAGTCTTTAAATCTGCCAACAATTGAAGATCATATTGGTAATGTAATCATCCGTAAACCGGCAAGTTCAGGTATGGAAGATCGGCCTACGGTGGTGATGCAAAGCCACTTGGATATGGTTCATCAAAAGAATGCAGATACTGATTTTGATTTTCTTACTCAGGGTATTCAAATGCTGGTCGATGGCGACTGGGTGAAAGCAAAGGGTACTACCCTCGGTGCGGATAACGGTATCGGTGTTGCGGCAATTATGGCCGTGTTGTCAGCTGATGATATTGAGCATCCACCGATCGAAGCTTTATTTACCATAGACGAGGAAACGGGTATGACCGGAGCATTAGAACTAAAAGGTGGGCTGCTCACGGGCAAAATACTGCTGAACTTGGATACGGAAGATGATCGGGAACTAACCATTGGTTGTGCAGGAGGAATTGATATTAGTGCGACCGGAAGTTACCAATCCGTCAAATCTCCGGATAGCCATAAAGCTTATCGCCTTTCTGTGAAAGGTTTGACTGGCGGACACTCGGGCATGGACATTCATCTTGGACGAGGCAATGCCAATAAACTGATCAATCGCCTTTTATTTGGCGCTGCCCAGGAACACAAAATTAGCATCAGTTCAATTGACGGAGGTGGCTTACGGAATGCCATTCCACGGGAATCAGTTGCGGAATTAGTTTTGCCGATGGAGAATTCTGTATCATTTCAATCCTTTATTGATGCGCAAAGGAACCTATTACAACAAGAGTATCAAACCACCGATCCAAATATAAGCATTGTGTTAACTGAGGTCGATCTTCCGACTAGCGTGTTGGATGCCGACTTTCAGGCAAAGTTACTTCGTGCTATTTACGCTTGCCCGAATGGCATCTACCGAATGAGTCCAGATATCGAAGATTTGGTGCAAACCTCTAATAATCTGGCAAGGGTACTTGTGCAACATGGGAAATATGAGATCTTATGTCTGACGCGAAGTTCTGTGGATTCTGAAAAGATGGATTTAGTCCAAGCCATCTCTAGTACCTTTGAATTAATGGGCGCTTCGGTTAACTACGGCGGGGCTTACCCCGGTTGGACCCCTAAGCCCAATTCAAATATTGTGAAGTTAATGAGTAATCTGTACGAAGAAATGTACAAGGAGAAAGCTGATGTAAATGCCTGTCATGCAGGCTTGGAATGCGGAATACTTGGAACGAATTATCCAGATATGGAAATGATTTCTTTTGGCCCTAATATTCGCGGTGCGCATTCTCCGGACGAAAAGGTGCAAATTAGCTCTGTGCAAAAATTTTGGACATTTTTACTGGAAACGCTGAAAAGAATTTAGTTAGAAAGTAAACGATCAGTTGCCAAAAAGGTCTTTCCCGCTTCTGCCACTAAGGATCGGCATGTCGCGTGGGGCTTCTTCACTGACTTGGTGCCATATTTTGTCTATTTTCCGCCAAATTCCTTTTTCAAGTTTGTAACCTATATATGATCCGTCAGGAATATACGTTTCTCCATAGCGCGCGCGCATGGGTATGAGATGATCATGAATGATCATATTCATTGCCGGATCATATTGAATGCGAACAGCAGCTTCGGCTGTGTATTCTAAAATCAGGCGTTTGCGACCATCCGGATGTTTATCATCTTCATGTTTTGTGAAAACCGATGCACCGAATGTAGGTGCTCCCTTATCATCAAAGGTAAGTACATCCAATACCTTTCTTTTTTGAAAAAACGAAAAACCATTATATCCAAATAATAAATAGTGAGTTTTTTTCCCAGGCCCTTTAAATTGTTCAATTTTATAATATAAAGCACCGTACCACTCTTCCGGGTCTACAATATCATAATTTGGATCGTCAATTTCTCCCGAAGCATCCTGAAGATCAACTAACTGTAGTTCTCTGGAGTTTTTTTGAATAGCCCCAAAATATTTATATTCATTATCATTGATAAAAAGCTGTAGGGTAAAAATGCGAAAGCTACTGTCTGCCGGATACTGGATCGAAACAGATTTTAATCCTTTAAACGGAAATTGAAAAGAGTAGGGTTTATTGAGTGTTGTGGCAAGGGTTGCCTTAAAAACCTCAACTGCGGCGATGCGATTAGCCTTGATCGAATCATTAACGATTGTATTGGCTAGTTGCTCCAGGGAGTCTTCCACACTGGCTATAGCTAGATAGTTCTCCCGACTAAGTGACTCATCCTGAGCAGTTAAGTCAAGGTTGAAAATCAATGAGAAAAGGAGAAAATAAAAGAATTTCATATTGGAATGTTTTTTGCCTTTCTGAAAAGCAATGGTACGAACACTTTGACATAACGACGTAGAGAAATTCCAAATTGTTACTTTTTTTTGATTTCAGTGTTATTTTTTTCTTACCATCATACCATCTTACCGATGGGACACATAACCATACCTATATAACTAACAGATTCTTTGGCTCATGTCATAGAAATGCCAGACCGGCGTTGAGCGCCGTCAGGGCATATTAAGTTGATTATCAGCTTAATATAAATTTATGATGTTTTGCTTTTAGGGTCAAACCTATATCCAGCTATGTCTGGTTTATCCCTTCACACAGTATGATTGCCCAAACGCGTTCAGTAGTTTACAGGTAATCTGAAACTCCCCCTTTGATACATATAGGCTGCAGGTTTATCTCGTGGCAACAAAACACAAATTGTTAATCCATTCTGGTGATAAAGGAATGGAAAATTATAATTAATTCCGAATGAAGAAGTTTTGTGGGAAAATAACATTCTTGTTGCTCTGTTGCTTGATCCAGGCTTCTGTTGCTTGGGCGCAACCTGTTGCAGATTTTATCTATCAGTTAGGAGCTTCGGGTAATCAAACCTGTATACCGGTTACCGCTGGATTTACAAATAATTCCAGTGCAGATGCCGTTTCCTTCGAATGGGCCATTAATGGTTCTGTCTTTTCAAATCAGGAAAATCCGATCAGAAACTTTGACCAAGGTGGTACTTATACCGTCTGTTTGACTGTGGCAAACGCTACCAATCAAACAGATTCCAGTTGTCAAATCATTCGCTTATACGATCCCCCTTCAATAAATTTAGTGACAACAAATAATGAAGGCTGTGTTCCTATTACGCCAAGTTTCAATATAAGTAGTGACGTTATAATTGATTCTATTTATATCGATTATGGAGATGGTAAATTTTATCAAAGTGCAGTTGGAGATACTGCGCTAATGCAAACGCATACTTTCTCTACTCCTGGGACTTATTCAATAGGAATAACGATTTGGGATGTCTTTGGCTGTGAGTCGACAACAGTAATTAACAACGTCGTTCAGGCCCACAGCTACCCAGCTGTATCATTTGATGCTTCTCCTTTGTCTGGTTGCCAATTACCGCATGATGTGTCTTTTGTCAATACTACTCCAGGAGCTGCAAATATGACTTTTGAATGGTTGTTTGGAGATGGAGGTACTTCAACCGAAACCAGTCCCACTCATTCTTATTTACTCTTTGGTAATTATACGGTGACCTTAATTGGAACGAATACGAGCACGGGTTGTACGGACACCTTAGTATCTACTGATCTGATCAATATTGGAGATATTGTGCAGTTTGATTACACGGTTATTGATAATGGAAACTGTAGTAATACAGAAGTGAGTTTTACTAACCTAACCTCTGGCACCATCACCAGTATTCTTTGGGATTTTGGTGATGGCAATGTGTCAACTGATATTAATCCTACTCATATTTACACCACTGAGGGTTGTTATTTTCCGCAGCTCTCTATCACCACAGCAGAAGGTTGTATCTCAACTAAAGTGGCTTCCGCTTGTATCGATGTATTAGGTCCGGTAAGTGCAGATTATACCAGTACGGGCAATTTAACCTCTTGTAATGCAGCTGCCGGACTCCAGGTTGACTTTGCAGCTTCAGCAAGCAAAAACGCAACTTATGCTTGGGATTTTGGTGGTTTGGGGACAAGTAACAATGCGAATACTTCATTTTTATTTGATCAATTTGGGGTATTTCCAGTCGCCCTGACGGTTACCTATATAAACGGTTGTCAGGAAACCATCGTGAAGGATACCGTTGTTATTGAACCACTTGGGCCGGTATTTACCAGCGACACAACGAGAGGGTGTGCACCACTGCCTGTACAATTTACAAACCTGACTAATTCTAGTGAAAATATTGTTAATTATTTCTGGGATTTTGGATTTACAACTTCTAATTTAGAGAATCCTAACATTGTTTTTTCAGATACAGGGCGTTTTGATGTTAAATTAGTGATTGAAAGTGCTTCCGGCTGCCGGGATTCTGTAACCTATCCAAATTACATATGGGCAGGGATGAAACCAGCCATGGAGTTTTCTGCAGATCCTTTAAATGCATGTATTGACACGGTTTTAACTTTTACGGATGAAACTTCCAATTATACAACCCAGTGGTATTGGAACTTTGGAGATGGGGGAGAGTCTTATGAACAAAATCCTTCTCACGAGTATAATGACACTGGCTATTTTGATATCACACTTATAGCATGGAACAATGGATGTACAGATACATTAGTAAAAACTTCTTATGTAGAAATTAAGCCGCCGAAGGCCATTTTTTCCTACGCCCAAAACTGCTCGGATCCCAATTCTATTGTTTTTACGGACAATTCCATTGGTGCGGATGTTTATGAGTGGGATTTTGGTGACGGCCAAACTTCATCTGTTCCTAGTCCTACTCACATTTATACGACACATGGCACTTATACTGTTCAATTAACGGTTTATAATACGGCTGAAGGATGTGATGATTTTATGATTGCAACTATAAGCGTAACGGATGCCAGTGTCAATTATAGCATTGGT
>CBDUIU010000093.1:0-9802 GCA_965367335.1 uncultured Saprospiraceae bacterium | reverse complement strand
CTACAATATCAACTATTTTATACAGGTTGACATAATGTAATCTGGCATAGTGTTTCAAATTATCCCGTCTTTTTTTAATCGCTTGAATGAGAAACTCATCCATATCTCCCGCTAATACTTCCGGTGGTAATAAGTTCATGGAATTTTCAATGACTTCATCACTTAATTCGGCTTGTATAAAGGCTATTTGTTTTTCCCAGTCTTCCCAGGAGAGTTTATTCAGGTGTAACCGATCAAAATTCCTTGCTTGCCGATTCATCCATTTGATGTCCCCATCAGAGATGTGATCAGAAAATGTTTGGGTAGAGCGGGCAAAAGGGAAGGTGCTACGAATCAAATTTGGTATCACTCCGCCGTAGCGGGCAAAAGCCTGATCTCGGTCGCGAGGGATGACCTCATAAATCGTCTTTCCATCTTTCTCGGTGGTTGCCCAGCGCCATTGGTCATCGTGGCGGTCCCAGTCTCCAATAAACAGGCGGTTCCGCAGGGTCCGTTCCTGGTCGGAATAATGTTCCGTATCCTTAAATATGTCCTCACGCATACTGGAATGACTGACGATGTTTTTAGAGTTACCATAACTATCCAGTGTACTCCAGTCTTCGTCTGGTCTTTCTTCGAAAAGATAGACTTGATTTCCTACATTATTAAATCGTCCAAGTTGAGGTTGTTTAGGGACATAGACCATTTTAGGATTGGAATGATACAAATCAATTGCATCCATCATCGGCCCCAGCACAAAGGCACCATAGGGATTACCTGCGGTCAATTGCTTGCGGGCAATATCAGTGGCAAATGTTTTATTGAATGGAAAGGGTAGAAGTTTGTCAGCTCTTTTTCGTAAGGAACGGATATGATATAAGTGGCCAAGGCTATCGCGTAAACGGATGTTAATGGTCTGAAAACCACCTCCACGCCGAAAGGCTTTAAGCCCACCTTTTTCCCGAGATAAATCCAGTACAGGAACTTTAATCATGCGGTGGTATTCATCTGTATATAATTTGCCCCACCAGAAATCCGAATACTTTTGTGTTAAATCATCTTTTTCAATTTTCACCACCACGGAGTCCTGAAATTTTTCATACCGAATAAAGGTGTCTGGCATTAATTCCTCCAAAGTAGGCAAAGCCTCCTTAATCTGCTTGCGGTATAAGATTGAATTGTCTTTTTTAATAAATTCTAACCATACACTTCCGTCTTTAAGGGCGATTAGTTTAGCAAGACCATTTTCGCCAGAGACAAACTGCGCTTCGTCATCCAGTTTAGCCGGGCAGTTTTGCTTAAATGACCCGCTGACAATATAATGTTGACCTTTGTTTTCTAAGTATTGGAGATTATGGTCATGGCCGGAAACGACAATCATGCCTGGATAATCTCTGCGCAAATCATCAATAAAATCGCTGTATTCCAGATAAGCTGGATTGGCCAAGTCTTGACGATTACCGATCCGTTGGTCAAAAAAGGTAATGATACTGCCAATGCCAGGTAGCGGCACCGGGATAATTTTCCCGCCTTTTCTAATTGGAAACAAGTGGTCTTTTAAGCTGGCATAACCTCCATGGCGTCCTTTGCTTATTGCCGGATGATGCATGGCAAGTATAATGTTGTGGGTTCGGGCGTAGTCATTTATTTCGTCCACCAATTGGAGCATGAACCACTCTTTGTCGCGAATCTCACAATTGGAATTATAGGTTTTGTGACCGTCCCAGTCCTGAAGTAACCACTGAGAATCGAAGGCAATTAAAACCAGGTTGTCTGAGATTTCTCTGCTTTCCGGACCGGGACATCCGTCGTCTACAAAGAATTCATCATCTTTTGGCAGCTCATCTTGCAGCCACTTTTCAATGGCTTTTAATCCTGGCTGACTGAAATTTTTCCACTCTATTTCACCTGGCAAAAAATGGATTGCCCCTTTATATTTTTTTAAGATAGGAAACAGCGCGGTGATAGGCTGCTTATGATCCGCTTTTCTTTTTTTTGAGGGGTCAAAAGCTCGGATATTATCTCCTAAAAAGAGGAGCGTCGAATTTTTACCGGCAATCATTAATTGCTTTTCCAACATATTGATTGCGTCTTTTTTGATCGGATCGCGATTGGGCGCAATGTCAGAAATAAGCAGAAATTGGTGGGCAATGTCAGCATCCTGATAAGGGGCAATTGCATCAGGTTGGAGCGCAGATTCATCTGTGGCCTTTGTCATATAATTAGCACAGGAAGACCACGTCAGCAGCGCGATGGCTAAAAGCACTAAGTTATAAGTGTTATATTTCAATTTCATTTGAGGTTGGATTGATGGATGAATTTGATGTAGGCCTTGGGGTGAATTTATTGATAAAACAGACCGGAAGAAAGGATGTTCGAAGTAGGTATAAATAACTGATTGTCAGGAATAAAGGCTTAAGGAGGCTTGGTCGCATAAAACTACTCAATAGGAAGAAATAAAAAACCGGATGGCAAGGGGGACCATCCGGTAGGGAAAGTAGTTATTGTGTATTATGATTAGATACTAACTACTAATTGTATTTCTTCATCCAAATTCAGCTCTTTGAGAAACGATTTATCATTGATCCGAACAACGATATTTACAAAGTGATTGCCATATTTGTGGGAACGAACATATAACTGTCGATCCTCCTGATCAATAAGACTAATAAAATGATTTTCTCCAAGGACGGTGGTATGATCGTCCAGCTTATCCGTTGGGCGTTCGATAGCGGAGAGCAACAATTCCATATGGTCACGAATATTACGGTTAAGTACATCATACTCGCCACTAATGTTCATGACAATTTCATTATTCGGCGTAGAAAAAATTGCGCCGTCTCCGTTAGTGGAAAGCTCTTTTTCGGTAAAAATATTATCGGGAAAAGATACGCAAAAATCAAATCGGGTATTGCAATAACTTTCCTGAGCAGTAGTAGGGTTAATTTTATGCAGATTCCCTTTGGCAGGTTCCATAATTGGAACAATTACAAAAAGCAGGGCTGCGAAAATGCTGGCATATAAACTTGAGTGATTCATGATATTTTATTTTGACATTGCTGAAGGACGTAGGCGCTTCTTCTTCAGTTCCACAAATCGCTTATAAAGCGCCTTATATTTTCTTTTACGGCGGATAGACTTTAATCTATTGACCTTGTATTTTGACTTGAGAAATTTTTTATAGTCCATAAGCAAAGGAGGTTGAATAATAAAACGATTAAGATAAGCATACTAATTGAATTTTGGTTAGAAGACGATCACGGGTGTTTCAGTTGATAAGATCAGGTGACGCGTATTGTCATTGTTAAACAAGCGTTCGAAAAAACCTCTTTCCCGATCGGGAAAAGCAAATATTGAAACCTCCGGATGAGCAGCTCTTTGCTGAATATCAGTAAAGTCTTCTGCATTTTTTAAATAGATAACAGCTATATTTTTTTCTTCGGCATATTCCTTTTTTACCGCCTCCAAATGTTCTTCTTCTGCTTGATTTTCTACCGTAGAAATGATTTCAATTTCTGCGGAAAAATCTCTTGCTAATTGCTTTAAAAAGTTGATATGAGGAATATGCAGGATCGTTGAATCCAGTGCATAGGTAATGCGTTTAATCTCTTGCATTCGGTAGTTATCCGGGAGTATCAGTGTTGGGCAATCCACATGCTGAGCGATAACGGTTTCTGCTGTTCCAAACCATTCTGATAATAGACTTTCTTTAGATTTTTTTTCTAAAACGATTAGAGCAGGTTTATACTTATCTGAAAGTTTATTCACTTTATCAACGACAGCTTCTCCTTCAAAACCATAAGTGAAATCAACTTCCAGGTGAATACACTTACCACGGTATCGATCTGTCAGGTCATCCATGATTTTACTGATCTCTTTGGCAGAAGGCTGCATTTCATTTACCATGACGACATTATATGGCTGCTGGTATTCAGGTTTGAGCACTGCAGCACCACGGACACCATAGAGAAAAATGGGTAGCTGACGAGGTCGCGCCAATTCGATGGCAGACTCGATTAAGTTGTCCTTGGTTTCGGATAGGGGGTCAAAAGCTACAAATATGGTATCTTTCATGATATATTAAATTATGATTTGAATCTAACGATAGAACTCATGAAACCTTTATTTGTTCGGTTGACAGAGCTAGGCACTCTGGTGAGGAGGATGCTTGATGTAGTTATTTATCAACGCGATGGCGACAATCACGACGGCGAAATATTGAATCCAAATGACGCTAGGTAGAAAGACTACTTGAAGAAAAACCAGCAAAAATCCGATAGTCAGTAGGTTGTAGAACGTATCATCTTTTTTTGATCTGGACATGATATATTCAGTTTATATGGGTGAAAATTTAGGATTGAATTTTAAAAAAAAGCTAAAAAAAAGCCAATGCATTGCTGCATTGACTTATTGAATATATGTTTAAATTTAAGCTTTGTTGACTAATCTGCTTAATAGTGAAAGAACAAATAAGACGACAAATACCCAGAATAAAATTTGAGCGATTCCAGAGGCAGCACCAGCGATACCACCAAATCCAAGAATACCGGCAACGACGGCAACGATGAAGAAAATTAATGCATAACGTAACATGTGAAGAGGGTTTTAAAGTTAGAAAATTGATTTATAGTATAAAAGGGTTGTAATATTATTTATAGTCTTAAGCCAACATTAAGCTGAAACAGGTGAAGCTTGGCATCGGCTGCATCTTCAAAGTTGAAGACATTAGTTAGTCCAATTTGTTGGCGTAATCCAATTGTTAGAAATCCAATATCTGCTGCTACACCGAACTGTAATCCCCAGGCATTATCTTTAAGTAAGATATTACTGGCCTTCATGTCATCGGACTCATCCAGAAAAATAGAGAAGGAAGGTCCGGCTTCGGCTCTCAGGCCGAGATTGTCTGAGGCAAACAGATCCCCACCGATCATCAACGGAAACATAATACTTTCATAGTCGATCTCGAGGTTTAGTGGTTCAATGTTAATGTCATTGATTTCCTTGATTTTGGCTTTGCTATCGAAGAAATAAATACCAGGAGAAACATAAAAACGCTGTCCTACTTTTACCTCTAACCCAGCTTGCCATCCGGTACGGCCATCAAAATTGTAGTCATCAAAATCCTCTGCCATCATACTGTAATTTATTCCAGCCATTGGCATAAGCTTGACAGATTGTGCATGACTTACGAAGTGGAACAGACATAAAGCGAATAAGCTAAGGAGTAATTTCGATTTCATGTTTAATTTTAATTTTGATTTTGAATAGGTTTTGCAGATAGAACAGGGAAGTATGAAATGTGTTCGGTTGAGGTAAATTATTTTTTTTTGTGCTATCCAAAAGAATAGTCTCAAGGGGAATTGATCGAACATAGCCCTTATAGGTAGGTTATAATGACAAACAATTATTTAAACTAATAAACAACTTACAACATGCAAGTACTTATAGAAGCACCTTTTACCATCAATGATAAAATGAAATCTGAAATTACCGAGTCCGTAAAAAGTTTAGATAGATTTCATGATAAAATTTCTCAGGCCCATGTTTATTTTAAAACTGGTGATGGAACGGGCGAGGCTTATCATTCGGCAGATATTCAATTACATATTCCTGGTCCACCACTCTTTGTTTCTGCAAATGCACCCACGCCGATGGAAGCTTTTTTGGATGCTATTGAGAAAATGGAAGGTGCAATGCGTAAAGAGAAAAGTATCCGTGAGGATAAGTATAAGCAAAGGTTGTAATTCAATTACTAGGATTGAGTTCAAAGTATGACCTGATATAATGTTGGAAAAAAGGCTCCTTCATTTATTTATAAAAATAAAATTCCTTAGAAATGAAATTATCGCTCAAACCTATATTTAATTTTTTTATTGCAGTTGTATCAGTTATAACGCTTTTTACTATGCTGTTAGTCAGTTGCAATGAAACGCCCTCTCCGGTAGATCGCGTACAATCGATGAATGAAGTCCAATTACCGGAAGGACAACTTCAGGAAGATGCAGCCTTTCTGGCAGAATTTCATTACGAAATGATGTTGTCAGATAAAATGGCGAAAGTAGTCATGGAAAAATCCCGTGATACAAATGTGACCGCCATCGCTAAAATAATTCTTGATGATCATCAAGATATCAGAGCTCAATTATTTTCTGTAATCGATCGTCATGGGATTATTTTGCCTTATCGCTTGTCCGAAAACGCTTATGAAAAAATCAAAGAACTTAAGGAAGAGGACGAAGTGTCATTGAACCGCAATTATTTACAGTATGTAATTGAGCAACATCAGGAGGGCAGGGAAAACGCAGATGACATCATCGCACAAACCCGCAAAACAGAAACTATTCTCGATTTGGCCCGGTTGATTTCCGCTCAGTCAAAAGTGCATGAGGATATGGCAAAACGTTACCTGGAAAAACTTAATGACCTATCTGACAAAGGTTATTCTTACGGAGCTTATTCTCAGATAAAGTAGAATGTAGCTGAAGCTGGTTTGTAGACATCTCATTACTGAATATATACAAATGGACCTTAATCGGTAAAGCTGCTAAGCTGATGCTTAGAAAGAGTGCAGCAAAGAAGAACTTTATACATTAACCCAAAAAAGTAGGCATCGGCAAAAGCTCTTTGATGACCAAATCAGAGTTGATCGACGCCTTACGCAACAATAAATAATTGTGAAATCTATTAAGCAAGTAGATGATACTGCCCTTTGTCTCACCCGAAAACGGTATGGCAAAGGGTTTCAGTATTTTAACGAAAAAGGTCAAAAAATTAAAGATAAACCTACCTTGCGTCGATTGAAAACTTTAGTTATTCCACCGATGTGGAAAGACGTGACTATTTGTAAATGGCCGGATGGTCACATCCAGGCAACTGGTCGGGATAATAAGGGGCGCAAACAGTATATTTACCACAAAACGTGGGAGCGAAAACGACAACAGGAAAAATTTGATAAACTCATTTTCTTCGGAAAACAACTACCCAAAATTCGCAAGCGCTGTTTGCAGGCTATCCGTAAAAAAGGTTGGAAGAAGAATAAAGTTATTGCTTTGTTGGTGATGATCCTCGATGAGACCGGTATCCGCATCGGCAATAAACAATATGTCCAACGCAATAATACTTACGGTCTATCTACTCTACGCCGGAAGCATTTGCAAGTAGAGGATAATGAATTGTTTTTTGATTATAAAGGTAAGAGCAACCAACCGCGAGAAATAAAAATTGAAGATGAATTGCTGATTAAACACATTAAGCGTTCAGCGGAGCAACCGGGCTATGAGTTGTTTCGCTATCGCGAAAACGGACAATGGTCTACTGTTGATAGCGATGAGGTCAATTCATTTATTCAGGAAATTATCGGAGAGGACTATTCCAGTAAATATTTCCGAACCTGGGTCGCTACTCGGCTGGCCATCGAATTTTATCCAGATGCGCTACGACAGCAACAGCATCAAACTCGGCGTAAGTTCACAAATATTTTGATCCGCCTGGTAGCCGATGAACTGGGAAACACGCCGACGGTTTGCAAAAATTATTACGTACATCCCAAAATAATGCAATTAATAGATGAACAGTCTTTACCGGATTTAAGTGATTTCAAAGATGATAAAAGGCCGGAAGGTCATAGTGCAGCGGAGCTTTTAATATTAAGCCTATTGGAACCTCCGGATAAATAGAACATTCAGGCAATCATCCTCTGCGCATGAGGTGAGTGCGAACATATTGCTACTTCAAACTTTCTATCTATACGTACCAATTATTCATCAATTTTTAATAAAATCAATCCATGTATTACGATCAATCCATATCTACATCAACTATATTTGCCCGTCTGAGAGGCATGTTGGAAAAAGACCTTAATGTCATCCATGAATCTTTAGCGGAAACAACGGATGAACAAAGTAAGGCTTTGCTGGAAAGCTTACGTGCCTATAAATTACAACAGATTGACCGCTTGCCGGAAATATCCCCGATCAATGAATCTACCGGAACGCCGATGGCAGGCATGAAGCAATTTAGTTATTCAATGGTACGCGAAAGCATAGATACCAGCGATTCGGTTCAATTGATCGATAAAATACTCACAGCAGAGGAAGCACAATACAATTTTGTTCAACAATTTGATAAACCTGAAGGATTGCCCGATGAACTTTTGGAAAAATTGCAAAGTATTTTGAAGGCTTATTTGCCGGTAATTGAGCAATTGGATCGCATGAAGAGTACCAATCGGATTTCCGCAATTGTCTTAAATGCTTAATAAAAACGATATGATAAAGGAAGGATCCGAAGTGACCTGGAAATGGGCTAAGGGTACTGCTCAGGGAAAAGTTATTGAAACGTACACCTCAACAGTTACCAAGACCATCAAAGGAAATGAAGTGACTCGTAACGGAGTATCTGGCAATAAGGCTTTGTTTATTCAACAAGAAGACGGAGACAAAGTACTTAAGTTGGAAAGTGAAGTGGAACGAGTAGATTAAATGTAATTCATAAATAGTATGTTTTTAAATGTATATTTATCAATGATGTATTTACAAAACTAATACTTTGTCAGAAAAAAAATTAACACCCAGAAGATGGCGTCCTTGGCTTATAGCCCTGGGCGTCTTTGTGCTTTTAATTTTCGCGGGAATAAGTTACGCTAAATATAAAGTATGTCAACAACTTGAATCCGTTTCCGGATTGAGCTATGATAACTTAGACATGAGCTTGTGGAAAGGCACTTGTCAAATGCAAGGCGTTCGATTCGGAAAGGATAGCAGCGAATACCAATTTGCCGTTCATTCTATCGATGTTGACTATTGGAATAAAAAAGTAATTATTGACAGCTTGGCTATGGTGCCCATGTACTCTAAAGCAAACTGGGCTCAACAGTTTAAATACAAAAAATCAAGGTTGGATCTTCGCTTCCCAAGAATTGAAATAACGGGGATGGATTTTAAAAAATGTTATCGCCAGAAAAGGTTTGAAGCAGAAAACATTGTGCTGGAAGATGCTGCTTTGGATGTGTTCGTCGAGAAGAAGAAACCGATCTGCCCGGATTGTTATAAGGCTTTTCCTCATGAAAAGCTACGTCAACTTCCTTTAGTTGTTATAATTAAAAAATTGGAAATCAAATCTGGGTTTATTCAGGTTGAGATTGAAAATGAGAAGACAGGAGCTATTGACTTTAAACAACTCTATGCTTCAATTTATGACATCACAAACGATACCTTGAGTCAGGCAACGCCAACAAAAATAATAGCAGATGTCAAAACGGTCTTTATGGATAAAACTGACATGGAGGTACAGTTTACTTTTGACCAGTTTGATCCTGATTTTGCCTATACCTATGATGCGACCCTGGGCACGATGGATTTAGTAAAACTCAATGAAATCCTTAAGGTCAAAGATAAGATGAACATAATTTCCGGAGAAATGCAGTCTGCAAAAATTCAAGTCAAAGGCAACCGCGAATTATCAACAGGTGAGATGACCATGCAGTACACAGATTTTAAGATGAAATTGCTAAAAGAAGAAAAAAACAAATCCAAAAAAATTCTTTCTGCTATCATGAATGTACTAGTGTTGAAAAAAGATAATGAGGCGCATAGCAATGATTATAAAAATGGCAAAATCTTTTATCGCGCAGAAAAGAACCGATCCATCTATCATCAATGGGCACATAGCGCGCTCACCGGGGTGAAATCGATTTTGCTGCCCGACATTCTGTTGCCAGCTGAGTTGGGGTCAGAGAAAGTTAATTAGATAGGAGGTTGGGGGTTTATGGGTTGTGAGTTGTGAGTTGTTGTTGAGCGCAGCCCCGCCTGGCCAGTCGGACAGG
>CBDUIU010000092.1:0-9802 GCA_965367335.1 uncultured Saprospiraceae bacterium | reverse complement strand
ATGATATAGTGGGGGAGGTTGTTGGAACCTACGCTTTCTCGCGGCATACCAAATCACCGGTACACTTGGTCGCTGGTTATTTTCAAGAGCGTTATATCATCGGTTGTGAAACCAAAGGTGGTATCTGGCTAGTAGATCCTGATGGAGATCGAAACTCAACGATTCAAGTGATTTCGGAATGGGGTTCGGATGCTGCCATCCAACTATCCATTAACACAAAAGGAAATCGTGCGCTTATTGTTTTTGAATCGGGACGGGTGGCACTATTGCGTATTGTTGATGAACAAAAAGCAGCGCTGCTAACCATTCCAACCGAGAATACACTTTTTGCTACTTTTGAAGAAAAGGAAGAAGAATTGATCGTAACCGCAGGAAGTAAAGGCATTATTCAGTGGTGGCGATTAGCAGGTGATACCCCTAAACAAGTTCTAGATTCGGAGGCCTTGGGTACGGCAATTGATTGGGTAAGTATTTCCAAAGAACACCCTTATTTAGCAGCAGTGGGCGCCAATCAACGTATTTTTTTCTTGGAAAAAGCACAAGGGACCCTACTTCAGACCTTAGACTATAAAGAAGATATCGATTGGGGAGCACTAAAAAGAGTTGTCGTACAAAATCGCGAGCTTCCCCAACTGCCTTTAGCCAAAGTAATAGAAGAATCAGCGCTTTCCTCATTTGATCTGGAGATAGAGAAACAGATAAAAATAGGTAAAGAGGAATGGATAATAACCAAAGAAATAAAAGAAGGAGCCATACTACCTACCCATAAAGCCTGGAGAAAAGAGGGCGCAATGTATAGGTGTTATTCAACCCATGTCAATGATATCAAAGTTCAGCAAGATGTTTATTTGATGCAGGTAGCGTTGGGTTTTAGTGGAACAGAATATTATGCATTCTGGAATGACGGAGAGCAATTACGGCGATTGCCAAAGGAAAATGCCAGAGTAAGCGCAGTGTTACCATGGCGGGAAGGGTTGGTGATCGGCACTGACAAAGGCGCTTATTACCACAGTCCTTCGGAAAACATTCGCTTGACTTCAGAAGAGGTGAAAGTCGAACAAATTATAATGGTGGAAAACAAAGTGTGGCTGGCTACCCGGCAGGGTGCATATGTAATAGAAGATAATCGAGTAGTTTTAATTACAGCTCCATTTGTTTGGGTAAGAGCGATTAAACAAGTAGCCGGGCAAACCTGGTTGTTAACCAAAAAAGAAGGAGGTGGTTTTGCACATCATTTTGGCCCTTGTTATGTAGTCGATGAATATCTTGTTCAGGAATTGCCCTTTCAGAAAGCCCAGGTTTGGGATGTCATTGAGGCTGGTGGCTTAGTCTGGATTATAACGGAAAAAGTCTTATATCAATGGTTGGGACAAACCATTGGTTTGAGTTATCAGGGCTTTGAAACTTACGTAAATGATATTGTTAGAACAAGAGCTTATTGTTGGATGACCACTCATACTCGCGGATATATGTCAGCTTCCGGCCCCTTCTATCGACTTTCAATTAAGACGGGAATAGTTGAAAAAATGCCTCAGCAGGTGAAAGAAATGAAACGAGTAGGAGAGGAGGTCTTAGTAGAATATTTTGAAAATGGGAAAACAGTAAAGGCTAAATTGGTGGATGAGAGAATGGAAGTAGTTGGATAGCTCCATGTTAAAACCTATAAATTAAGATTGCTTGCAAAGTCAAACAAATGAAACTAAATAAAACTTTATTCCTTACTTCCTTCATGGATGAAATTTGGAACAAGCAACTTATTGAGGAAGTTAGAAATTATGTACATACGGAGTACACCATTCACCTGGATACTGCTGATCCTTGGGAAGGGCAAACACTTAACCATGATGAATTTAAAAAACGCCTTCGTTTTTCTTTTGAATCCTTTCCTGATTTGAATTTTGATATCACTTCAGCGATTGAAGACATAAATCACATGGCCATTACTTGGGTTTTGACTGGAACGAACTTAGGGAAAATTGGAAGTTTTCCACCTACAGGTAAAAAAATTAAAACAATAGGGATGACCATCTATCATTTTAAAGATAACTTAATCAATGGGCATACCCAGGTTTTTGATCGGGAAAGTGTCAGAAGGCAACTTATGCCACAGTGAATTTTTTTACCCAAAATCCACCGCCACCTTATAGTGCGGATCTTCCAGCACGTTGACATCGATAATCTCTTCTGCGTTTTTCAGCAACTTCACACAATCCGGACTCAAATGCTTCAAATGCACCTTTTTACCTACTTTTTGATAACGATCCGTAATTTTATTTAGCGCCTCAATGGCGGACATGTCCACCACCCGGCTTTCTTTAAAATCTATGATTACTTCTTCCGGGTCATTCAATACATCAAATTTTTCACTGAACACCGCGACAGAAGCAAAGAACAATGGTCCGTAAATCTCATAATGCTTCACGCCAGCTTCGTCAATATGTTTCCGGGCACGAATTCTTTTGGAATTTTCCCAGGCAAAAACAAGCGCAGAGATGATTACACCGATAATAACGGCCAACGCGAGATTATGTAAGAAAGCTGTTACCAGCGTGACCAAGACCATCACAAAGATGTCGGATTTGGGCATCTTGTTGAAGTTGCTGAAACTGGCCCATTCAAAAGTTCCAATAGCCACCATGATCATCAAACCAGTTAAGGCAGCCATCGGCATCATTTCGATTAAACTGGAACCAAACATGATGAAAACCAATAACATTACTGAAGCAACAATACCAGATAAACGCGCTCGTGCTCCGGAAGAAATATTGATCAGGCTTTGACCGATCATGGCACAGCCACCCATCCCGGAAAAAAATCCGGAAAGAATGTTAGCCGCTCCCTGGGCAACGGCTTCCCGGTTGCCTTGTCCCCGTGTTTCTGTGATCTCATCAATAATATTTAAGGTCAGCAAACTTTCAATCAAACCTACTCCTGCCATAACAGCGGCATATGGGAAAATAACCTGAAGGGTTTCAAATGTAAAGGGCACCTGTGGAATATGGAAAGGGGGAAAACCACCCTGGATAGAAGCCATATCCCCGACTGTTTTAGTATCAATCCCGAAAAAATACACCAGACCAAATACACTCAAAATAGCCGTCAGGGAAGCAGGTACTGCCTTGCTGATTTTGGGTAAACCCCAAATAATCAACATGGTAAATAGCACTAAGCCTAACAACATATACATACTAGCTCCCGTCAACCAGGCACCAGAAGTATCTTTAAATTGATCTAACTGCGACATGAAGATGATAATCGCTAAGCCATTGACAAAACCGAAAATGGCAGGGTGAGGCACCAAACGCATCAGCTTCCCTAATTTTAGAAAGCCAGCTACTAATTGTAGTATACCCGCTAGAATTACACAGGCAAATATATATTCCACACCATGTGAAATAGCCAAGGCCGCGATAACTACCGCTACTGCACCGGTTGCTCCGGAAATCATCCCAGGACGACCTCCCAGGATGGACGTCACCAATCCCATGACGAAAGCCGCGTAAAGACCAGTCAGTGGAGATAAACCTGCGATCAAGGCAAAAGCTACTGCTTCCGGTATCAGCGCCAAAGCAACGGTGAGTCCAGATAAAATTTCGTTCTTATAGTCGACCTTTTGCGACAAATCAAATAAATTAAAATACTTTTTCATTGACTGTTTTGCGTAAAGACTCTTATCGGAAACAATAAATTTCCGAAACAGAAATCTGTAATATTAAATTTGGCACCTAACTTATTAACAAGGATAAGATTGAAAAGATGGTAGGCTGTAACGTATGATTATGAACTGATTCACATACAAATGAAAGGCAAAATTATGCCTTTTTTAATTAAAACGCAGCCGAATAAATGTGGTTTATTTGAATATAATTTAAAGCCGATATAAGGTTTTTAGGCGATAGGGTGGTGGCGAAATTAAATTTTGTTCACTGCTAATCCTGGGATATATTGATAGGATTAAATTTTTGTTATTATTCTTGGCTGAGCTTATTTTCTGCGGGAAACAAACTGACTGGTTCGCCAACTCAGAAGGATGCTCCTCAACAGAATAGGAACGACGTGGAGTGAGTTGGCCCTATAGGTTTCGCCCACCGAGGGTGGGTTCCCTCCCACAGCGCCGCCGCCGCCCCCGGCTCAACCGAGGCATGTGCACAGACATAGCTCTACTCCTTCAACTAACCGATTCAGGCCAGTTGAAATGGAATCATCTAAACTACCACTCTCCTGGATCCAACGTAGAGTGGTAACTACCAATCCTTTACCGCAGATGCAAGCATTTTGCACTACAATATATCAGATTGAAAATTTTCATTCTGCTGATGAATAAGAATCAACGGAATAAAGTTGTTTGCCATCATGGATTAGGAATAAGTGGCCTTCCTGAAGATTTGATATTTTCTGCAGCAATTATGTAGAAGCGCTGCTCATGTATAAGGCCACTTATTAATTTATAAAACAAAAATAAGTATTTAAAAACAACTAAACAAACAAATTGTAATTTTTTATTTTAACGCCTCCCATTTATTTTCCCTACCTTTGCGCTCTTATATATAAATCAATGACATTTAAAGAACTTGGGCTCGTAGAGCCTATCCTCAAAGCCCTTCGAAACGAAGGCTATACCCATCCCACCCCTATTCAGGAACAGGCTATTCCCATTTTGTTAGACGGACGCGACCTGCTTGGCTGTGCCCAAACGGGAACGGGAAAGACGGCGGCATTTGCCGTTCCTATCCTGCAACATCTATATGAAAAATTACCCCATCGCCGCGGGCCGCGTAGAATACGAGCCTTGATCGTTACCCCTACACGGGAACTGGCTATTCAGATTAGCGATAGTTTTACCGCTTACGGAAAATTTACCGGGCTCAAAAATACCGTGATCTTTGGCGGCGTAAAACAAGGCGCTCAGGTGCAGGCCTTACGTCGTGGTGTAGATATTTTGGTTGCCACACCTGGCCGCTTACTCGACTTGATGGGGCAGGGGATCGTTACTTTAAGAGATGTGGAATACTCCGTGTTAGATGAAGCGGACCATATGTTAGATATGGGGTTTATCCATGATATCCGACGTATTATAAAAGAATTACCAGACCGACGTCAATCCCTCTTTTTCTCTGCTACCATGCCACCCGAGATTGTCTCTTTATCCAAAAAGATTCTAGGTAATCCGGAAAAGGTAACGATCCGGCCCGAGCAAGCAACTGCTGAAAAAGTGGAACAGGCCGTATACTTCGTATCAAAACCAAGTAAAGTCAAGCTACTGATTCACTTGTTGAGAACCCAGGAAGCTGACTCCGTACTGGTTTTTTCTCGTACCAAACACGGGGCGAATAAAATCGTCAAAATTCTAGATCGTAAAGCCGGGATTCAGGCGGAAGCTATCCATGGAAATAAATCTCAGGGAGCTCGCCAACGTGCCCTGGAAAATTTTAAGACCGGCCGTACAAAAGTGCTTGTCGCTACGGACATTGCTGCCCGGGGTATTGATGTCGACGAGTTGGCACTGGTTATTAACTATGATTTGCCGAATGTCCCGGAGACGTATGTGCACCGGATTGGGCGAACAGGAAGAGCCAGGGCTAGCGGTATTGCTATCTCCTTTTGTGATGTGGAAGAAAGACCATACCTCCGAAGTATTCAAAAATTGATTGACCAGCGTATTCCAGTAATAGAGGATCATCCTTTTGCTAATGAAAAAGAGGAACGCCCTGTTTATCATAACAATGAAAATGGGAGACCAAGGCGACCGCAAGGCCCGCCACGGCGAAATAATCCACGCCGAAATTGGAAAGGGAATAGCAGAGGGAGAGATTGATGGTTGGAGCAGTTATAAGTAGAACTATTAGTGGAGATGATTGATCATGCTGAGTAGGAATTATTAATCAATATCAGAAAAGGGAAATGAGTCCGGCCCACCGAGGGTGGGCTCCCACCCACAGCCACCGCCGCCTCCCTCCCAGGGAGCACTCCGATAAAAGACAAACCTCTACCGTTTCCCTTCAGCCACTTTTGACCAAAGTAAGATATGGAATACGCATCAGCCCTGGGTCCCGTAAAGGGGATGATGCCTGTTTCTTGCAAAATTTGAGAAAAGCTTTTCCTCCATTTTTGCAAAACAAACAGAAATGATAAAACCAATATTTGTCATACTTGTACTAAACAGTACATCAGTGGGAACAGATGGTCCGCCGGGAGAAATGTCGTTTACCATAGTTGCTTGTATATCACAACTATTCATTAATAGACCACCTGCAAAACAGATACGACAAATATAAAACAATAAGTTGAAAAATAAAAACAAATAGCAACAAATTTGTAAACCTCATTTTATGCTCCTCCTAGACCTCGACTACACCATCTTCCCCACGAACACTATCCCCACAGATGTCTTTTTGCCATTACTTCAAATGGCAGAAGCACATATCCTATCGCTTTTTGGATCAGAACAATCAGAGGCTGTTCAATACGATTTGTGGCATTCTTCTTTTGATCAGGTTGCTAAAAAATACAAACTCTCCGATGCTTTCCAACAAGCCTTTTACGAAAAACTGAATGTCTTGGATTATGATCTTGAAATCCAAACCTTTTCAGATTACCACCACCTGGTAAATATTCCGCAAGAGCGTATTTTAGTCACCACTGGCTTTGCTCGACTTCAGCACGCCAAGATCAATGCACTTGGTATCCAGCAAGATTTTTCAGAAATTCATATCGATGATCCTGCTGATGAAAAACGACTGTTTAAAGCGGGTATCTTCGCCGAAATTCTTCAACGACGTAATTTAGTTCCTCAGGATGTCTTTGTCATTGGCGATAGTCCTGAAAATGAACTCCGGGCTGCGAAGTCCTTAGGTATTCCAACTATTCAACGATTAAAGCCTGGGGCAATTAAATCTGACCTTGCTGACTTTGCCATTCATAGCTTTTCGGAATTGTCTGGTATAATTTGAATCTCATTTTCATTATATTTACCGCATCAAAAAGACACCAAAAAAATCTATTGCGAATTGGGGCAACTTTCCCCATATCTATGCTTCCATCGACGAACCTGTCCTTTGTAGCGAATTATCCGGTGTGGTGAAAAATTATCCCGACTTACTTCCTCGGGGTAATGGTCGCTCTTATGGTGACGCTGCACTCAATGATCAGATCGTTTCTACGCTAAAGCTCAATCGACTCCTTGATTTTGATGGCAAAAGTGGGGAGCTGGAAGCAGAGGCGGGTATCCTGCTAGCGGATATTATCGACTTTATTTTGCCGCAGGGTTTTTTTTACCCGTAACGCCGGGTACTAAATTTATTACGCTGGGTGGGGCGATTGCTGCGGATGTACATGGGAAAAACCATCACAAGGAAGGCTGTTTTTCCCGGCATTTGATTTCATTCCGATTATTGAGGAGCGATGGACTTATTTATCAGTGTTCAAGGGAGGAAAACCCGGAGCTCTTTTGGCACAGCCTCGGAGCGATGGGACTCACCGGCATTATCCTATCTGCCCGGTTTCGTTTAAAGCCAGTTGAGACTGCTTATATTCGACAGGAGACACTTAAAGCAGCTAATCTTGAAGAAGTAATGAGGCTCTTTGAAGCGTCAAAGGACTGGACCTATACCGTTGCGTGGATTGATTGTTTGCAAAAGGGAAGGTCAACAGGCCGTTCTATTTTATTCCGGGGAGAACATGCTGCGCTGAAAGAGTTGTCAGAGAAAAAACGTCAGCAACCCTTACAAATTTCTAAGAAACCAAAGTTTCCGGTACCTGCCTTTTTTCCTGCTTTTGCCCTTAATCAGTTAACCGTCAAAGCATTTAATTTTCTTTTTTATCACAAACAACTAGCGGCAGCCAAAACCAATATTGTTGATTACGATACCTTTTTTTATCCTTTAGATGCTTTGCACAATTGGAATAATATTTATGGACAATCCGGGTTCACGCAGTATCAATTTGTACTGCCGATCGACCAGAGTGCTGCCGGATTCGCAAAAACGGACTGGGTTCTTTTCTTACTGTACTTAAATTGTTTGGCCCGGGAGTGCCTAAGGCTCTTAACTCTTTTCCGATTGAAGGCTATACGCTGGCACTTGATTTTAAGATCGTCCCAGGAATTCAACAATTAATCAACCAGCTGGATGCACTGATTATTAAATACGGCGGAAAAATCTATCGGGCAAAAGATGCTTTGTCAGATCCCAGGTTGAGTTATGCAGATTTTACTTTTGCGGAGGATCTGTTCCAGTCTTTACAGCGGAAACGATTAGAAGGAGAGGCAGGATCCGCCCCATAGAATAAACATTCCCCTGATGAGCGAAATGAACAAACGACTATTTTTCCGCTAGCCCTAAACAATTCTAATATAAATTCAGTTTCTTCTAAGTAACTTATTAATAGCGTACCTGAAGTTCAGTTGAACTATCTAAAATATAATAAATGTCCAATAAAAAAATTAAAGAAGGAGATACCATTCCTGCATTTCGTCTTAAAGATCAAAATGATAAATGGTTTGATTCTACTGAGCTGGAAGGCCAACCGTATGTCCTCTATTTTTATCCTAAAGATGATACGCCTGGCTGTACAGCTCAAGCATGTTCTTTTCGTGATGCGATACAGGAATTTAAAGGCATTGGTGCACGAGTAGTTGGTGTTTCAACGGATGATCCGGAAAGTCATAAAGCTTTTGCCGAAAGGCATAACCTGCCATTTACTTTGCTAAGTGATGAAGGGAATAAATTACGGAAAAAACTGGGTGTTCCTGGAAGCCTGTTTGGCTTATTACCAGGAAGGGTAACTTATGTCGTTGATGGAAAAGGTGTTGTACAGCGGATATTCAGCTCACAAATGCAGGTCAATAAGCATGTAAGTGAAGCGTTAGCAGCTTTGGCTTGAGCACAGTGATAGTTGATGAGGTGTAGAGCTGGCAATGGTCAGCCGTTATCCAGGTTTGAGATAATGGTTTTGCTTTGTTAGCTCTGGTGACTTTTTGACAAAAACTACCTGCCCTTCACGACTTTATACGTGAACTTCCGCTTGTTAATCAGTAACTGAATCAAATACACGCCGCTATTGTCTGATCCGGAAAACTCGTGGCGATAGATACCTGCACCCAGCTTTTCTCCATTGTGAAGGCGTTCTACCAATTTCCCCTGAAGATCATAAATACTCAGGTTGACCCGGCTTTCCCGCTTCAATCTAAACAAGATGCTTACAGAATCAATGTAAGGCGTCGGGTAAATTTCAAAAACCTTGTCATCCTCGATCTTTGGTTGATTGGGTGGGGGAGGAATGGTGGTAAATGTTAGAAAAACCGGACTGCCGGTTAATTGAATAGAACTTCCTTCGATAATCAAATTATCCCCGGTGATGGCATGATCCCATTCGCGTAAGGTGATTTCCTGGACATTAAAAATTGCGGGGAAAGTGTAGTTGGCCGCGGTCAACTCTGAGCGATCTTCGGTAGTAGCGGCCCAGAGCGCATAGATATATTCGCCATTGGGTTGTTTAAAAGCACCGCCCTTTACCTGGTCGGGGAGTTCCATCGCAATGGTGTGGCCTTCATCATAAGTCGCCAGATCCAATAGCTCGGAAGTGGTTTTATGGGCGATACCAGAAGGATTAGGCTTTTGTTTGTAAAGCGGTACCCCTTCTAATTTTTCAAACAGCCCCATCATCTGATACTCATCCGTTGATTCCTGAAAAGAGGCGGTTTCTCCCAATTGGTAGACGTGGAATTGCCGGATGTCATTCATCTGCGATTGGATCAGTGCCTTAACAATAAAATTGCGTTGAGCTTCACTTGAGCCAATAAATT
>CBDUIU010000091.1:0-9809 GCA_965367335.1 uncultured Saprospiraceae bacterium | reverse complement strand
ACGCAGCAGCATCCGTCCAATGCAAGGAAAAGTCCGGATCAGTTGCTCCTGTACTTTTAGCCACACTCCAATAACCCGAGCTGCTAATTTTTTCTAATGGCGGAGAAATACCATCTTCGATTGGCGGTGGATCTGAAAAATACTGTGCTTGATATTCATAAGTGGGATTAGATACCACAGACATCTCTAAAGGTGCATATACCCCATCATTTCCAAGTGGAAACACAAAAGATGAACCATTAGTAGAACCTTGCTTCATCACCGGGCCGTCAATGTACGCAGTCGAGCTACCACCGGTTATCGTCGCCCCGTCTCCTAAAATTAATTTTTTAGCATCTGTCGTTTCAATAACTCCGTTAATTATTTCCAGGTGCTCGGTGACGACTACATCGCCTTCCAGGACAACAGAATCTCCTGAAGTGTTGTTAAAATACATTCGGGAAATTGTAAATACATCGGCACCACTTCCCGAAACAGCTCTTCTTGGAAGACGCTGAAACCCGGTACCATCAAAAACAAGATTAGCATCCTTCCCCATATTCAAAGCACCATAATTTTCGGAACGATCAAAATTTCCGGACATTTTCAGGGTAGATGAATCGTTCATTTGTATAAATGTATATCCTGCACCCGTGGCATGCATGGAAATATCAGCGTCAACATCAAAAATGGTACTTCCGTTATTCTCAATAGAAACTTGGCTATTCGCATCATCCGAATCCAAAATAAGTTTTCCATTAAACTGGATCGTACTTTTATCAAGATCAGTAGTTATTTTTAAATCATTAGCCCCACTCTTATTAACGATTGTCGTATTCCCATTTACGGTCAATGAAGAGGTATCACTCATGTCCAGGATCATATCACCACCATCTTCCAGGGTCATTTTTAATTCTTTTGTAATTTGCAAGCTGGACTGCCCAGTCATTTGAAAGGTAACCCCTTGCCCATCTTTCATATATAAATCCAAATTATTGCTTATGATTAGCTGAGCATCATCCTCTAAAAGAATATCTACCTGGTTTTCACCCGTCCCTGAATTGAAATATTTATAAAAAAATGTTCCGCCAATCTGTAACTGTCCGCTCTCTTGAATAAAGAGTCCCATAACATCATTTTTGGTGTTTCCACTTTTCCTTTCATAAAGAACATTTCCTACAACAACGACCGTTGCATTTCCGGAGATAACTAATTCAACGTCCCCGCTTTGATCTTCACTGTATACAAAAACAGCTGAGGCATTTACTGTTACACCATCATCGATCAACAAACGTGAACCGCCCGGGTTTGTCTTGTTGGTAATTTCAATATTATTGATCGTAACATTTCCAGTGCTACTATTAATCGTAACCGTGTAACCATCTATGACAACTTCATCAATAGAAGAAGGAACAGCATTTTGATCCCAAGTGGCTGGATCTTCCCACTTCCCGTCAGCTTTTGCTGTGTAGGTATTAGCAAAATTACTATTAATGAAAAACAAAAAAGTGGATAGAAAAAGTAAAATTCTATTATTCATCTGCGGGTAGTTTATTTGGTAAATGCTGGTGGGAGGAGAATAGAGATATGAGGAGAAGAATGGTGGGATTTTAAAAGAATCGTATAAGGTAGGAGACCTCTTAAAATACAAGTAATCCAATAATCTTACCAATTATGGCTTAGTACAGGCTAAATGAAATTACAAAGGCCATAGTGTACGATTTTTCCAAAAACTGGCCAATATCCTAAATATAAAAATATATCCCTGTATATCAATTAAATAATATACAGGGACATATAGTATTATCATACTAAAAAAACAGATGAGAACTACTCTGCGAAAATTAAAGGTAAAACTTGAGTTTGATTACCTTCCCCTAGCTGTAAGTAGTATACACCACCATGCTGAATGAGTAATTGAGAACCAGTTGTATTAAGCATTCCATTCCGAACTGGAAGTACGTCATCAAAAATAGTCTTTCCAATTTGATTTTTTAAGGTAACTCTAATGGTATCTTTTTCTTTCGACAATCCTTCTATTGTTATTGCTTTACGAGCTGGATTAGGATAAACCTTCATTTTATTTTTTTCGAAAGAAATATCGATGGATATAACTTCAGAATAAGCATATTGACCATCGTAATCAGTTTGTTTAAGTCGATAGTAGTTGACACCATCTTGTGGCTTTTCATCTCGGCAAGTATAATGTTGTGACTGAGATGAATTCCCGGTAGCAGCAATTTGATCCAGTTCAACAAATGTTTTTCCATCTGAAGAACGCTCGACAATAAAATGACTCGCATCCCTTTCAAAAATTGTCACCCAATCTAACTGTACCTTTTCACCAACTCTAACTGCACCAAATCGAGATAAAGTCACAGGTAGTGCATTAGAACCTGCATTAATGGTTCCTATGGTAAGCAAGGTAACATCATCCAACGGCGGCGGTTCTGCTAAGGCAGTTGTCACTGAGCCTCCTACGCCACTTCCGGCACCGCCGGTAGTTCCACCATTACCATAGCTTTCCCAGGTTTTAGTAGCGCCATTATCTTTTAACCCAGCAACTAGCAGGGAATCAGGATCATCAATACCGCTGGCAGCAGCATCCGCCCAATGTAAGGAAACACCTATATCATCAGCTCCGGCACCTTTACTTAAGCTCCAATATCCGGAACCACTTACTTTCTCCAGAGGAGGAGATATCCCGTCCTCAAGTGGTGGCGGATCTGAGAAATATTGGGCCTGGTATTCATGAGTGGCATTAGTTACCTCTGAAATTTCCAAAGGGGCATATACCCCATTATTTCCTAACGGAAAAACAAAAGAATTTCCGTTTGTAGATCCTTTTTTTATTATTGGCCCATCCACATAAGCTGTTGAACTTCCAACTCCAATCGTTGCTCCATCTGCTACGATTAGCATAGATGTATCGGTCGTCTGAATCACACCGCTCGTTAAATCCATATGTGTTGTTACAGTGAGATCTCCTACAATTCCCATTGGGCTGCCAGAAGTATTGGCAAAAGTTACATTAGTAATGTTAAAAGCATCAGTTCCGGCGTTGGCCATTGTATCACAAGCAATAGTTTGAGGTGAATTGCCGTCGTAGATCAAAGATGCAGAATCATTAATAGAAAGTTTACCAAAGTTGGTAGGCCTTTCAAATGTTCCACCAATTTTTAATTCAGAACCTGAGTCGAACATCATTTTTGCATCGTCATCTCCTTTAGCTTGAAAGGTAATATCCCCATCCACTTCAAAAGAGGAAGTATTATAACCCTGTACATACACATCACTTAAACTTTGATCAGAGTTAATCAAAAGATCACCATTAACTTGAATTCCAGCGGATCTATTTAAGTATACACCCAGGTCATCACCATCAAAAATGTTCAAATAGAGATTCCCTCCAATGTTAAGCTGAGCTGTATCTAGTAAATAGATCTCTTCATTACCTTCTCCTATACCCGAGTTACCATAGTTGACAATTAGATCCCCGTTGACATCCAGCTGACCTTCCGTTATATATAATTGAACCGCTTTGGTTTTATTATTATCAGAAGTTCTTTCAATATGCATTGTTTCGGTAATCGTTACCAAAGCATCTTTGTAGATTTGAAATAAAATATCTTTACTATCATTATTCCCTTTCATATGGATGGAGCGAACGGTTAACTGAGTATTATCGTCCACAACCAGGCCGCTATTATTACTTCCTATTTGCTTTATCATCAAGATGCTATCCAGCTGAACATGACCGGACGCAGGTCGAATATAAACTGATTCGCCATCAATTATTGCGACGTCACCAGCTCCTGGTACTCCCGTAGGAGACCATATCGTACTATTTTCCCAAAAACCCGTATTTATAAGTGTGTAGGTAGTTTGAGCTCGTAAGCTACAATAGAGAAAAGAAAAACAAATAAAAGTAAGTATAGCTCTTTTCATTTGGGTGTGTATTTTCTTTGAAAATAATCAACTATGAAGGGAGCTGGGAGCAGAGAGGAAAGGATTATGGGGATTCTAAAACAAATATATTGCCATAGTATACTTTTAAGGGAAATCAAAGTTAAACTTTTAAACTAGCCAATAAATTCATCACTAGTTCCTTAGTCAGCGGTTTTCCTGCTGCTTTTTCACGAATTGAGGCAAATTCCACCCGAAAATTACACCCCTCTTTCCAACGGGTGCAACCATAGGCCGTTTTACCTTTAATAATCTGCCCTTTTTGACACTTAGGGCAAGTTGGATTGTCCACCAATGGGTTAATACTTTTAGCTTGTGTCCGAGGTGTTTTAGTTTGACTACTTTTGGTGGTTGCGTGTTGAATTTCGAGTTTTAATTCATGATTATCAATAAAATGTAAATGCCCGTTTTTCTTTTCTCCATTATCAATAAATCCCTTTAATTGAATAGTTGATCCTTTTTTCATTAATCGGATCAATTGTTTTTCCGGAATTTTCTTCTCCATAAAAACGAAAGGCAAACGAAAAGTACAGCCTTCTTTCCAACGACTACAGCCATAGGCAGTTTTTCCTTTTAACAATTTCCCTTGATAACATTTAGGACATTTGAAGGTATCCATGGCTACTGTTAGAGATGGTGTTTTTACATTACGCTTATTAGGTTGACGCCTATCGTCAGGCTTTAATGTAACTGAAGAGATACGTTTAACACTCTTTTCTATCCGTACTTCATCTATCAATTTACTTACCATATCTTTCATGTTATTAACAAACAACAAAGCAGAGTAATTTCCCGCCTCCATCTCCCGTAATTGCTTTTCCCATTGCCCGGTGAGTTCTGCGGATTTGAGTAGTTCGTTCTGTATAGTATCAATCAATTGAATCCCAGTCTCTGTAGCTAAAATTAGTTTCTTTTGCCGATGAATATATTTGCGTTTAAAAAGCGTTTCGATAATGTTAGCTCGAGTAGACGGACGGCCAATCCCATTAGATTTCATTAATTGCCTGAGTTCTTCGTCCTCTACTTTTTTACCAGCGGTCTCCATTGCACGGAGTAATGTAGCTTCCGTATAATGCTTAGGCGGTTGGGTCATTTTTTCTACCAGGGCAGGTTCGTGTGGTCCTGTTTCTCCTTTAGTAAATGTTGGTAAAACATTATCCTCAGTTTTATTATTTCTATTTTTCATCTCTTCTACTCCCTTTGCTCCCGTCTTCTTGGGATACAGCACACGCCAACCCTCCTCCAATATCTCCTTCCCTGTCGCCTTAAACTTGACCCCGGCTGCTTCTCCAATTACTGTTGTATGCGAAACAATGCAATCAGGATAGAAGGCAGCAATAAAGCGACGAGCAATGCTATCATAAACCTGTTGCTCCCGACCGATCAAGGTCTTCTCCATACCCGTAGGTATAATAGCATGGTGATCCGTTACTTTTTTATCATTAAAAACCTTAGAAGATTTACGAATAGGGTTTCCCAATAAAGATTGTGTAAACTGGCTGTATTGATTCATTTTTTTTAAAATACCCGGAATTTTAGGATATACATCATTGGGTAAATAGGAAGTATCTACCCGCGGATAGGTAACAACTTTTTGCTCATATAGCTTTTGAACTGTTTGCAAGGTTTGTTCGGCAGACAAGCCAAAGCGCTTATTACAATGCACTTGCAGGCTCGTCAAATCAAATAGATAAGGTGGATATTCTTTTCCCTTCTTTTTAGTGAAGGATAAAATACTAAAGGGATGGCCAGTAACTTGTTGCAACAACGCTGCTCCTTCTTCCTTTTTTTGAAACTTCCCTTTCTCATAATGAAAGTCAACATCTCTGTACAAAGTATGTAGCTCCCAATACGGTTCTGGCTTGAAATTCTCAATCTCTTTATATCGTTCCACCAACATAGCTAAGGTGGGAGTTTGTACTCTTCCGATAGAAAGTACTTGTTTGTAGCCTCCATATTTAAGGGTATAGAGGCGGGTAGCATTCATCCCCAATAACCAATCGCCTATAGCACGAGAACTACCTGCGTAATAAAGGTTATCAAAATTGCTGGCAGGTTGGAGTTGTTGAAAGCCATCACGGATTGCCTCTGTTGTCAAAGATGAAATCCAAAGTCGTAATACTCGTCCTTTGTACTTAGCCTCTTTAAGTACCCAGCGTTGGATGAGTTCTCCTTCTTGCCCAGCATCTCCACAATTAATGACAAGTTCAGCGGATTTTAATAATTTTTTAATAACACCAAATTGCTTTTTAACCCCTTTATTACTGATTAATTTGGTCTCAAATTTCTCTGGAAGCATTGGCAGGGAATTTAAATCCCAACGCTTCCAAGTCGGGTTATAATCTTCCGGAACCTTAAGTGTACAAAAATGACCAAAAGTCCAGGTAACGGAATAGCCATTACCCTCGAAATAACCATCTTGGCGCGTCCGAGCACCAAGAACTTGGGCAATTTCGCGAGCTACAGAAGGTTTTTCGGCAATGCAGACTTTCATAAATGCTTACTTTCAGATTAATGAATCCATTTCTAACAAAAATGAAATCACAAATATAAACATTTTGTTTTTACATCCCTAATTACCTTTTCTCCCTACTCGATTAAAGTAGTTAAACTTCCTATACAAAGAGAATTTTAAATAATGTTCATAAGAATATTATTCTACGACCTTGTCATTTATACAAATTATGCTTGTTTTAAGCAGTGGTCTTCGCCTTATCTATTGGTTTTACAAATACTTTACATAACTAACTGTCACTGAAGGCCAAAGCAACAAAAACTTGCCTAATAAAACCTGTATATTTGTGGCGCAGTGTACACTAAATTTAGATATCTTTGAACAACTTATTACGATGACTATTGTAAAAAAAAGAACGATTAGGAGCATGAGTAACCCTTGGCATGATGTAGCAACCGGTCGATTGACACCAGAGTATGTTAATGGCATAATTGAGATTCCTAAGAATTCCCGGGCTAAATATGAATTAGATAAACAAAGCGGTTTATTGATGATGGATCGGGTGCTGTATTCTTCTGTATATTACCCAGCCAATTACGGCTTTATTCCGCAAACTTACTGCGATGATAAAGATCCATTAGATATACTAATTCTTTCTCAAATCGAAATTGTTCCATTCTGTTTGGTACCTGCTAAAGTAATTGGTGTCATGCGAATGATTGACAATGGCGAGGCAGACGACAAAATAATTGCTGTAGCGGAAGGTGATATGAGTGTAAATCACGTCAATGACATTAGTGAACTTCCGGCTCATTACCTCCGTGAGATGCGAACTTTTTTTGAGGATTATAAAAAACTTGAAAACAAAACGGTTGTTATTGAAGAATTTCAATCTAAGTTTGTGGCTTTACAAATTGTAGAACAAAGTATCCAGGATTATAAGGATAACTTTGGTGAGAAGTAGAAGAATTATAATAGTAAAATTTCAAGACTACGGACACCAACAAATTCTAATCTTTTTTACAATCAGAACAAGAAGCGGCATCAAATATAAGATTGATGCCGCTTTTTTTTAAATCTCTCCAATAGCTAACTATATTTGTATAGAACATTTTCACCAAAACCTTATTTAACCTAAGAAATTTCTTACGTTTATAACACTTACTACCTAAACTGCCGCATGAAAAATTTATTAAAATTCGACTTTTCAAATATTAGAGGAGATTTCTTTGGAGGACTAACTGCTGGAATTGTTGCATTGCCACTTGCTCTTGCTTTTGGAGAACAAACGGAACTCGGTGCTATTGCAGGCCTTTATGGCGCTATCGCTATAGGAATTTTTGCCGCATTCCTAGGAGGCACCTCAACTCAAATCAGTGGTCCTACTGCACCAATGACTGTTGTCTCTGCTGTCATCATTGGCAAAGCAATAGAATACACTGGTGATATCAATACTGCTATTCCTATTATCTTTGCTACTTTTATTCTAGCTGGTTTGTTTGAGGCTTTGCTAGGATTCATGAAGTTGGGAAAGTATGTAAAATATATACCCTACCCTGTTGTTTCCGGCTTTATGTCAGGCATAGGGGTTATTATCGTAATTACTCAGATATTTCCATTTTTCGGCATGGGTGCACCTGATGGAGGCCCCCTGGGCACTATTAAGGCAATTCATAAAATTCCCGAAATTGTAAATATTTACTCAGTTGGAATTGCTGTCTTTACTATAATCATCATCTATTTATTTCCAAAAATCACAAAGAAGGTTCCGTCTACATTGATAGCATTAATTGTAATTTCCACAATTGCCTATTTTACCATTAGCCCTGACGCTATTTTCAGGATCAATTCAAAGGGGCCAATTCCATCTGGCTTACCTGATCTTGAGTTAGGTTTTTTAGGAGTCTTTGATAATTTCCAACATATGCTGTTGGTGATGGAATATGCAATTACCCTTGCGTTGTTAGGTGCAATTGACTCTCTACTAACCTCGATTGTGGCAGATAACATGACAAAAACGCGACATGATTCAGATCAAGAACTTATTGGTCAAGGCTTTGGAAATATGGCAGCGGCCTTGATAGGAGGACTACCCGGAGCCGGTGCAACAATGAGGACAGTCGTAAATATTAATGCAGGTGGTAAAACAAGAATATCTGGTATCGTAGCGGGTGTATTCTTACTCTTTGTATTGCTAGGGATTGGTTCTTTAGTGGGTCACATTCCCAATGCAGTGCTGGCGGGTATACTTATTACCGTTGGAATTGGAATAATTGATTATAAGGGATTAAAGCATATCAAGGAAATGCCCTTATCAGAAAGTTTTGTTATGGTGGCTGTTTTACTATTGACCGTTTTCGTCGATCTGCTTACTGCAGTCGGCATCGGAATGGTTTTGTCCTCAATACTGTTTATGAAAAAAATATCTGATGTAGTGGAGCACCGAACCCAAACTACCTCCTTACGCGTTTTTTCTCGGGAAATTCCTTGGAAAGATGAAGGGAACATTATTGATCGGGTTGGAGATAAAGTATATATAAAACACTTAGATGGACCTTTATTTTTTGGCTTTGCCAGCCGTTTTCAGGAAATGGTTAAAGCGCTACCAGACATTCAGGTTGTTATTATTCGAATGGAAAAAGTCCCCTATGTTGATCAATCAGGTCTTTATGCCCTTGAAGATGCTATCATGGATTTACAAGCACAGAATATTACCGTCGTATTTACCAATATCCACGGACAACCCAGAGACCTTGTTGAATCAGTCAAACTTATCCCTAATTTAGTACCGGAAGAATATTGTTTTGATGATTTCGATAGCTGCTTGCTCTGGTTGGAAAATTACTTACAGACCAATGAATCTCTAAGAGAGTTACCTACTAATCCGGGATTAAAAAAGCCATAGCATAATACATAATCTTTTAAAGGAATTGAGAAGGGGACTCATTTGAATGTCGTTATAGCGCAAAATCCTATTGATGTCTATTTGATAATAGTAACATCCCCTTGATACATGATTTCAGTTCCATCACTAAATGAGATAAGCGACATATAGATATATACTCCAGGATTTACCTGGTCATGCTGATAAATTCCATTCCACCCTAAAGAGGGAATATTAGGCTTAAAATCACGCCTTTCAAACACTTGCGCTCCCCAACGGTCAAAAATCCGTAGTAATTTTACTTGTTCTACCCCTTTCCCACCAAAGACGGTAAATCCATCGTTTTTACCATCAAAATTGGGAGAAAAAACATTAGGGATATATACTCTACGCTGAATATCTACTTTCAATTGAATTAATTCAGAAATTGTACAGCCCAACGTATCTGTAACCGTCAAGATAAAATTTGTGGATTGGATAGGACGAGCATAGGTAATCAGTGAGTCGGGTTGGGACAGATAATCT
>CBDUIU010000090.1:0-9831 GCA_965367335.1 uncultured Saprospiraceae bacterium | reverse complement strand
GAATTTTTTTAGAGGAATGTGTCGCATAGTTACGTAAAACAATTGTTTGCTTTCCAGTTTTATCATATACTTTTACATCATTACCAGCAAAATGTGCAACCGTATTTGCCGTTTTTAGCATTGGACGCCTTATACTACTTCATCATTTTTTGGCTGCAGGGAAAAAATTTCAACCTGCTCATCTCTTCCCCGTAAAGTAACTGCTCCAAGCGAGGTATAGACATACTTTGCGGATGGATTAAGTTTTTCCCTTAGATCCTTTGAAATCAATACATCAACATCGAATCTATTGCACAGGCCTTGGATACGGGCAGTTGTATTTAACACATCCCCTGTAAACATAATGTGTTTTTTGATGACACCAATCTCTCCTGTTGTAACTTTGCCTAGATGAATACCAGCTTTAAATTCAGGTACCAATCCATAAGCTTGTTGGTATTTTTTTGACTGGCGCTGCAAAATTTCTTTCATGGCATAGAAGCACTCTAAACAATTACATTCCTGCACCTGATCTGCTAAATTCCACGAAATAATGATTTCATCCCCTACGTATTGATAAACCTCTCCGGCAAATTGAAGAATGGGTTCGGATAGGTCGGCATAATAAGTTTTAAGCATTTCAAAGTACTTCACATGACCCATTTGCTCCGCAATGGTCGTAGAGGATTTCATATCCAAAAACATGAAAATCCGTTCTTCCTCTATGGGGTGATGGTATTTGCCGGTAAAAAAATTAGTTAGTATTTCATGCCCAACGTTATCGTTAACTTCGTTAAAAAACAGGGAGATTAAGATGATAACAGCGATGTAAGGACAGACGGATAAAAATGCAAAATTCGTAAAGAAAACCCAGGTGTTACTCCAAACGGTTGGGTGCAATAGGCCGGCATCTAAACGGATGGCATTACTGACGATGGTGTTGAGTAGAATGAATCCAATAAGAATACTTACGTAAATAATAGTTTTATAGAGCAGTTTTTTACTGAAACTATAGTCCAGGAATTGCTTGCGTAAATAGCTAATCTCAAAGATGCCTACTAACAGCCCAATGCTCGATGAAGAGACTAAGATGACAATAAGGTTTCCCTTGAAATCATATGGGTTACCCGTGGAAGGGTAATGTGATAAGTCTCCCAGTAAGCCTTTTTCCAGTAGCGCATAAATCAAAGCAAAACAAAACCAAAACAAACCAAAGGGCAATATTTGGGAAATAAATCTTTTGGATTTGGGGGAAAGTTTCGCCATGGTTGCAAAACTAGCAGTTTTGGTGACTAAAGTTTAATATTAAGCATTCATTTGTATAAATGAATCAACTTCCATATTGGCCGTTCCGTAACTCACCAGGGCAATATCCAGCCCGCTAAACCGGAATAGATCAATCGCCCTTTGCAATGCGGCAAAAATCCAGGAGCTCTGGTTTCCAAAAGCCCCTCCCCCCAGAAGTGTGAGATATGCCCTGCGGTTGCCAGTGGCTTCGGCATTTAATAAAGCAGCAGCAAGCGTCGCTTCATAAGAAGCTTCCAGAATGAGTTTGGCAAAATCCGCCCACAGGCTGGCAGGGTGCTGGCTGTAGGCGACGGGTAAGGCTGAGCAATAAGCTTGAGTAACAAGATGTTCGCAATTTTTCATAGTCACCTGAGTATCCTTTTGCACGCCAATGCGAAGTTGGGCGCGAAGCAAATCTTTTTCCGCCTCTGTCATCTTTTGCAGCGTTTGGTTGATCTCCTGCAGCCCCTGCAGCGTAGGCAGCGCATAGCCGTTTGTCATTGTCCACAGTCGATCATTTGTATTATTGAGTGAATCGCCGATCTCTTTAAGACAATCAATTTGTTTATAAGCCGTCTGGCCTGTTTGACCATTTACTTTGGTAAAATAATTGCGAAAGACGGTTCCGGCGCCACAAGCGATGGCACAAGCAGGGCCTTGGGTGTGATCGTTTTCATAACGGTCAATACCCATCTCTGGGGTGATATCCGGAGAGATCATTTCAAGTAAGTTGAATTGAGAAGCAGCCTGGAAAAAAGCGCCAGCGTTATTGGGGTTAGCATGGAGATCCTGTACGTCCGCAACAACTTCCTTTAGCTGTAAGGGTCTTGTTGAAAGGTCTATAGATTTTATCTGCTCCCTAAGTTCAGCCAGTGACGGTAAGTTGAGTGTACCACATGTAAATGTCTTACCACTGGCTTTGCTGGTAAGTGTGTTTCCTGACAAAGAAAGATTAGCCTGAACTTGTTCAATGGAGTTTTCAGAGAAACCAAAAAGCGATTGAAACCACATGGTGAACTATATTTAGGAAGTTTTTTTCATAAAAACGGGTCCTTGATAAACGTTTGCTCCCATTCCCGTCTGCAGATAATCAATATCCAACACCAAGGAATCATTTTCAGGATAACAAACGCCGGAACTCTTTACCGTGGCGGTATAGGTTCGGGAGGTTCCCCCAGGTGAACTAAGAAACGGACAATCTATACATTCATAATCTAAAAAGACAAGTTCATTTTCCTCAAGTTCTCCTTCCAAAAATGTGAATGGATAGGTAATTCCTCTGAAGTTATTTAAGGAAAATTGGGATTCGTTTTGAACGATTATCTCAAAGGATACCGCTTTCCCATTTTCATCTGTCCCTACATACTTCCCCGCTAAATCACCGATAGACTTTGCTTCTTCATTTTTTACACAGGCTGTCAGCAGGAGGAAAGAATAGATCAACAACACAGCAAGTACAGGATTAGATTTCATGGTGGTTGTTTTACCAAAGATAGAAAAAGTTCACTTACTTTAAAGCTTACCTTGCCGTCTTAAATGCTACTAAATAAGGCTTCAAGGGTAACTCTCTATCGATGGCCCGGTAGCCTTCCTCTAATACTATTTGATACTGCTTATTGGGTTCCAGATCTACCAGATAGCTAATGGAAAGGCTATCCGGCGAAAACTCAAAAGCCGTTACTTCAGGAAAATGCTCTTTTCCCAGGTCACCCAATCCGGTAGACCTGAAACGCGTATTCATTTTTTTGGAAAAAACCATCGTGATCTTTGACAAGTCCGGATCAACTTTATCACTGCCGTTTTCAAATTCCTTGATGGAAATGACCTGAGGCCGCTCCGACTCAAAACGTTCATAAAGCACCTCTAAAGGAGCCGACAAATAGTTTGTGCCGTCAACAAACGCCTCAATTTCCTCCTCGTTAGTATAATCGAGTTCGATAAGTTTTTTTAAGGCAGCATCCTTGTCATCTGCTTTATCGTAATAGATTTTACTCATCGCATAACCGACATAATAACCCATGTCACTCGTTTGAAAAGGGTTATTGGAGTCATTCCAAAGCCAATTTCGTCTTTTTCGATTGATGAAAAGATCTGTTTCTAAATGTTGACGAACCAGTTCATCGTTTTTTTGTCCATAGGCCAGGGCGCGCGTGGAAGAAGGCGGAATGATCTGATCAGCCACAAATTCAGCTATACCTTCGTAAAGAAACAAGGATAGGTTATTATAAACCATTTCGTTTTGTTGCGTATGGACATACTCATGTACATTTAGAAACGGAAGATCTTTAACAGTGTAGGTTTGATAATAAGTAGCGATATGTGAAAGTTGCTCCGGGAACTCACTTGTGTTTGTATTGTTATCACCAAACGCAAATTCGGAGCCGATCAGCACCATGCTATCCATGGTTGTACCTGGTGAACGAAAAACCCCCATTGTGAAATAAATAGTGGCCGGTTTTAAATCAGGATAGCGTTGTTGCAGTTTTTTCACCCCTGCTTCCATTTTGTCAATCGAAGCAGCATAATTGAGGGTGTTGGCGCGAATAGAGTTCCAGAATTTAGGATAGGCTACAATGGCATTAAGATACTCTCTGGGCGTATAGCTTCTAGCCTGGAACATAGCTTGCTGACCCGGACTTGCTTTGTTAATAAATTGTTCTTTAAGGATAGCTAACTGTTGGGTAGTGTCGGCCGAGGCTTGGATTTGGTCATAAGCTTGCCAGAAGTTAGTAAGATCGGTAGCGACAAATTTCAGGTTGATGGGCTCAGGGCTGGGTTGGCAAGCTGTCAATAAACTAATTGCCAAAATAGGAAGCAAGGGGAATTTCATTGAGAAACATTTTATTCCTTCAAAGCTAAAAAATATTTCTCAAAATATTGAAAAGATATTGTTGCCACCAGAATCAGCAATGGAACCATTAGCCCGTAGAATAGCATCTCGGATAGCATGAAACTTTGTTGTAACCATTTTTTAGTCAGGGTAATCACGACGTAAATGATCACGATGTGATACATGTAAATGCCATAAGAGATTTCTCCTAGTCGATTTAACCACTTATTTCTAAACCTGAACAATGACTGTTGATTGATGGAAGTGTTTAAAAGTAGCCAGAGAAATAGCGTAGATAATAATATCCCGGTGAGTTTGGACTGAAAGAAAAACCGATAGAGATCTGACAAGAAATGATCAAAGTCAAAAATGTATTCCCTACACGTAAAATGTAGGATCAACAGGCTGATACAAAGGATTTGAAATGGCCAGCTGAAGTAGAAACTCCCCTGCATTTTGTTTGTACCTTTTTTAAATAAATAAAGTGCTCCTAAGCCACCGATAGACATAGATTCAAATTTGATGGTCCGGATAAATTTCATCCAGAATACCCACGATTCATCATAAGCTGCCATTTGTCCTAACCATTCATTCAACAATAACTTACCGACAATGATCCCAAATAGGATGATCAAAATATACTTGTAGACAAATTTGAAAAGCGGTGCCCAAACGATATAAAACTGCTCTTCCACACCAATGGACCAGAGCGGATAGATCAGATTGCCCGTTGGTGGAAACAAGCTGGAAGCCGCATTTGGCAAAAAGAATACGTATAACAACCAACCCGTGGTTGCATCAAATGGTAGATTATAGTCTTGTCCCATTTTTCTCAAAACAAGAGGCACTACCAATAAGCCCAGTATGACCATCAGATAGTACAGGGGCCAAATCCTCAGTATCCGTCGCTTATAAAATTGCTTAATGGAAATGGTATTTGTCTTATATCTTTCCCTGAGAAGTAGATACGTGATCAGAAAACCACTAAGGACAAAAAAGAAGTCTACCGCTAGCGGTCCGTTACGAAACAAGGAATACGCTTTTAGGTTTTCAAATCCTTGGGTCATACGGATTTGTTCCGCGTGGTGGAGAACAACCAAAAAAGCAGCAATAAATCGAAGCGCGTCGAAGCCTTCAAAATATTTGACCAGTTGTTTGTCCTTGGCAATTCCGGCTGGTCCAGTCATCTAAAGCTGCGCTATTTTCATGTTTCCAAATAAATTGAGGCGGCAAATATACAAATTATCTTTAATGTTGAAGGGCTTTGAATTGATTGGTTTTCCAGGGGGAAAAACCAATCAGGTATACATTTTGACTATATATAAATACCTAATGAAAAAATGATATGGTTAAAAAAATAGATATGATGCGTTTTAGAAATCTACAGAGAACCAGCTTGTTTTATATCGTGCTATTTGTGTGTCTGATAGGCACCTCGGTTTTATATGCACAAGACCTTCCACAACCACCTGCTAATTACGGTCTCACCACTGTTCTAGACGGTGCTCCTCCCATGCCTGGCGTTTACTATTTTGGTTATATACAGTACTACTCTGGTACGTTTAAGGACATGCAGGGAGAAACAATCAAGCCTAATGGTGTCAATCCGTTAAAGCTAAGGACGACCCTGGCAATGAATCAGTTATCCTGGATTAGTAAATTTAAAATTTTAGGTGGAAATTTTGAGTTGACTACTTTAGTGCCCATGGTTCATCTCGACGTTTCTGCTCCTTATCAGCTGGTTGGCAAATCGGGTTTAGGCGACATTGTTGTCGGCCCCGGCATCCAATGGTTTAACCATAAACTATTTGGTAAACCTTTTTTACATCGTTTTGAAATTGATGTGGTACTCCCGATTGGGGCATATGATGATCAGCAGGGCACCAGACCTATTAATGCCAGCTCAGGATTTTTGACTATAGAGCCTTATTGGTCACAATCTTTGATGTTGTCAAAAAAGACCTCCATTTCGTTGCGGCATCACTTGACCCACAACCGAAATTTCACTAAGATACCTGAACTCGATTATCAGGTAGGCATGATGTACCACCTGAACTATTCCTTTGAGCGAGTGATTGCCGGTCAATTTATTCCACAAGTGTCCGGAGAATATCGCCTGGCATTGCAGGGTTACTATGCCCAACAAGTAACGGATGACAAAATCAACGGTACTGCTATCGCTAATACCGGTGAGTCTGTCTTTGCTATTGGTCCCAGCTTGCACTGGATATCTAAGTTTGGCTTTGTGACCGAGTTTAAGACGGCTTACGAAGTCATGGCTAAAAACCGACCACAAGGTTTGCGGACTACTTTTAGGTTTATCTATTTATTACGAAAATAAGCGACACCCAATTCTTACTCCGGACGTACTGCCCGCACCGGGTCCTGCGGCTGTCCTTTCAACTCCACCTTTTGAGTTTTTAGTAAACGCAGCGCTTCGGTAACCGCTCGTTCCAACTGAGGATCACCACCAGCGATTACGGCCTTTTCTTCCTGCTCAACACGAATATCCGGAGCTACGCCTTCATTTTCTACGCGCCACTCCCCTGCCAGGTCATAAAAGCCTCCTCGCGGTGCCGTAATTCGCCCTCCATCTATCAGAGCAGGTACATCCCAAATACCAACCAAACCACCCCAGGTTCGGGTACCTACTAAGGGGCCACTCTTTTCGAATTTAAACATATAAGGCAATAGATCCCCTCCTGAACCCGCCATCTCATTAATGATCATGACCTTAGGCCCCCAGATGCCGGCATTGGGTGAAGTAAATGGTTGACGTTTTCCAATTGGATTGTTAAAATAGCCATGGATTTTACGGCCGAGCAAGTCTATCATATAGTCAGCAGCTGACCCACCACCATTGTAGCGTTCATCGATAATGGCGCCCTTTTTATGGGTTTGAGCGAAGTAGTATCGATTAAAATTATCGTAGCCGCCTTCACCGGTATTAGGCAACCAAACGTAAGCCAATTGACCGTTGGACAATTCGTCGACCTTACGACGATTGCTCTCCACCCAGTCGTGCTGGCGCAACATTCGTTCTGAGCTGACAGGTTTAACAATGATCTCCCGGGCGTTTGTCAGCGTAGGTTGGTTATTAACCGTAATGAAAGTTTGTTGATCTGCCGTTTGATCGAAAAGAGAATATAGGTTGATCGTGGCGTCCAGAGGAATACCATTCACTGCCAGGAGATAATCACCTACCGACACATCAATACCAGGGCCGCTCAAGGGCGCATGAACATCCGGGTTCCAGCTTTCGCCTGAATAAATTTTCGTAATGCGATACCTATTATTCACGACCTCATAATCAGCCCCAAGCAAACCGATTGGTACCCGATCTACGTCCGGGAAATCGCCACCCTGAACAAAAGAGTGCCCGATGGCCGTTTCTCCGCTAAATACATCCAGCACATAATTCATATCTGAGCGGTGCTTCACATGTGCTACCCAGGGCGCATAGGTCTTAAAAGCCCAATCCATATCCAAGCCGTGAACATTATCTACGTAGAAATAGTCTCGCTGATAACGCCAGGCCTCCCGAAACATCTGCATCCATTCCAGTGCCGGATCAATTTTTATCTTGACATTGTCTAATTTCAGCGTTTCCTTGTCCGGCTTGGGTTCTTCGCCAGGGTCTGCCACGACATAACTATTACTACTTGTTACGTAAAGGTATTTAGAACCATCCGCTGCGACTTCAAAGTCCCGGATACCATCTACTACCTTTTCAGCTTCTCTTTTTTCATGGGTAAACCGATATAAGGTAAGCGCATCCTCTCCCGGTTTTTGTTCTGTAAATAACAATACACCTGCTTTGCCGGTCTCCAACTGCCGGTAATCTTTGGGTTTGACATCTATTGCGACAATCCGTTCTATAAGTCCATCCATGTCAATCACTACTGGCTCTACTTGCTCTTTCTTATCTTTTTCTGCTTCCTTTTCTTCCTCCTTTTTCTTTTCTTCATCCTCCTCCTCCTTTTCCTCTTCGTCACTCTCCGGAGCCAGGGGGTTTTCAGTAGCTTTTGCCAACACGGCCATATAAATACCTCTGGTCATCGGTCGATCATAAGAAGTCATATCCAACCAACCGAGGTTCAAGCCATAATCGGTACTCGCCGTGAAATAGAGGTACTTACCACTTTTGTCCCAGGCTGGCATTTTACAATCAGCTAAGCCATCGGTAATTTGAAAAGTCTTTTGCTGTTCCAAAGAATAAATGAATATGGCACCGTATTGATTCTCCAGCCGTTTGGCATAGGCCAGCCACTTGGAGTCCGGTGACCACTCTCCGTAAATAACATGTTGGGGATGGGCAAAACCCTCATTGTCGACTTCCATCAACTTTCCTGTTTCCACATCAGCGATCCATAAGGTTCGGTTTTCATTGTAAAAACTGAGGTATTTCGAATCTGGTGACCAACTTGGATGATAATAAAAAGTGGGGTTTGGAATGTTGATTTTCTTTTGATCTCTGCCGTACTGATCCGCAATGACCAATTGATATTCTCCGCCTTCATCAGAAAACCAGCTGATCCGCTGACCATCAGGTGACCAGGCTACGGCTCGTTCCGCAGAGGCAGGACTATTAGTCACATTGCGCGGATTCCCTTTTTCCACCGGGACGGTAATCACTTCACCACGCGCCGCAAAAGCCACTCGTTTGCCGGTTGGGGAAATGGCAGCAGATTGGATGTACTCCTTAGCTTTTACCCAATGCGGTCTACTCCAGGGGAAATCACCCTTTACGGAGATATTTAAACGCTTAGGTTCTGACATTTTCTCTGACCAGGTGTATAAATAACCCCCATTTTCAAAAATCAGATTTCCGCCGTGTCCTTCCAGGTTTTTGCAATCAAACTCCTTGTATTTCGTAAGCTGTTTAACGGTTTTACTTTTGGTATCATAAGCCCAGATATTCATTGCCAGGTCACGATCAGAAAGAAAATAAATCGTATTGCCCATCCAAATCGGATGAATATCCCGGCTATTATTCCAGGGCATTTTTTCTACGGAATAAGTCTTCAGGTCAATAATCTGCAAAGGTGTATTTTGCCCACCCCGATAATTGCGAAATTCGCTTTCCCAGGGAAATATTTCCTCAAATACAAAAGCTTTTCCATCGGGAGAAAATTTGCCATTGATGGCTCGTGGTATAATAAATCGTTGGGGCATTTCACCTTTTAAAGACACCGTCCAGAGCTGATCCGGCAATCCGGTAGGTGCGCGAGTTCGTCCACAAACAAAGAGTACACGTTGGCCGTCATTTGTCCAGCCTACTACCCGGTCAGCTCCGGGATGGTAGGTTAAACGCTGAGGTTCGCCACCGCTAATGGGTAAAGTATACACATCCGTATTGCCATCATATTCACCGGTAAAAGCAATGGTTTGTCCATCGGGAGAAAAATGAGGGTCAGCCTCTACTCCTTTAAAAGCGGTCAGCCGTTTGACGTTATTGCCATTTTTGTCAGCCAGCCATAAATCACCTCCATAGATGAAAGCAATATGATTTTGGCTAATTGCGGGGTTGCGAAGCAGGCGGGTGGGTTCCTGTGCATAGATATTGGCGCATAGAAATAAAAGGCCAATTAGGTAATAGTATGCTTGTTTCATTGGTTAGAAGGTTTGGTAAAATATCTTGGTAAATATAGAAAAAAGACCTGACTCATCTTTGAGTGAAATTAATATATAAGTCGCGCCCCCTAGTCGCGTTGCCTTCAGGCGACGCGTCAAGT